>JBCBTL010000064.1:0-8598 GCA_039818705.1 Cyanobacteria bacterium J06639_1 | reverse complement strand
ATCGCCTCGCGGTACACGGGTTCGACCGAATCGCGAAAGGAAAACTGTAGCTCCTGATTCACGGCGACGATATCGCCGCGAATGCTCTGGAGCGTGGCGATCGCGTCCCGGTAAGCTGTCTGTGCCCCGTCTACATTCCCCATCGCCACCAATAGCCGCCCCGATTGCCACTGCCAGCGATACAGACTGTCTGCGGCGGGCACGGACTGCGCTGCAAACGCCGCTTGGCGCGTCCACTGCATCGCTGTGTCGTATTGCTGACTGGCTTCGTACAGGCCGCCCAAGCTGCCCATCGCAAACGAAGCTGCCCGGCGATCGCCGATCTCCTCCGACACGCGCAGCGCATCCGTCAGCCAGTTTTGCGCTTCCGCAGGATCGGTGTCGGGCATGGCGACCGCGAGGGCAATTTCGCCGTAGGCTTTCTCGGTGGAGTCGGGTAGCTCGGATAAGAGAGTGCGGACGCGATCTCGATGTTCTGCCATATCCGCGCCATCAGCATCGCCCACTTGAGATATGAGCTTCATCAAATTGAGGCGCGATCGCATTTCATCGATCCCGCCCAAGGATTGCGCGACAGCTACGCTGCGCTCTAGTGCGGCGATCGCGGCAGCGTCGTCAGCGTCAGCGAGGGGCTGCAAGCGTTCGACTTCGAGAAAATCTCCCTCTGCGTCAGCGGCTTCCACTTGAAAGCGAAACCGTTCGGCACGACTGCGGTAGGTATTGCCCAAGTTGTTGAGGGTGCTGGCGGTGGCTGCGGGGTTGCCTTCGGAGAGGTCGAGGCTTTGCTGATAAGAGGCGATCGCTTCGTCATACTCTCCCAAAGCGGCCAGGGTATTGCCCCACGTTCCGCGCAAAGCCATCCGCACGTCTGGAGCGAGGACAGACTCATCGACTTCGAGTGCGGCCAATTCCGCGCGCGCCCGCCGATGTTGACCCAATTCGCCGTAGACCTGCGCCCGTTCGACGGTGGCCGCGACTTCGTTTGCGCGATCGCCCGAGTCTTCAGCTAGTTCTGATAGGCGCTCCCACTGGTTTAGAGCGCGATCGCGCTGCCCCACCTGTCGATACGCTTGAGCCAAATTGCCGCGAATCACTCGCTCGCTCTCGACGGTGGTGGCCTCTTGCAGTGCTTCTTCCCAGAGGGCGATCGCCGCCGCCCACTCGCCAGCGGCGTAGCGATCGACCCCCTGCTGAACTAAATCGACCGTTTGTTGCGAGACCACTTGGGCGGGAACGGGGTGAAACAGACCGCTCCACGTCAGCACCCCGAGCAAACACGTCGCGATCGCGACGGCAACCTTTACACCTAGCTTCGGAAAACGCACCACGATCCCATCCGCGCTTGCTTCAGTCTGTCTCGCAACATCCTAGAACGTTTGTCGGTTACCTGAATCTCTTCGCGATCGCCGCACGACTGCACCGAGCGGCTCGCTGTCCGACCTTAGGCGCAATCCTGACTCCAGCGGTGACTCAACGCTCCCCGATACATTCTGTAAACTGAAGAGGCGCGGCGATCGCGTATTTTTAGCAAACTCTCTTCTCAACACTCATGGATTTAGTTGCGCTTCAGGGCTTACTCAACAACGTCTCGTTTGCAGTGCTGTTCGCAACGCTGCTGCTGTATTGGGTCGGGGCAGCGTTCCCGAGCATTCCGGCACTTCCTGCCCTCGGAACGGCTGGCATGGCGATCGCGAATTTGGTCATCGCTGCCCTGCTGGGGGCGCGCTGGATTGACGCGGGCTATTTCCCTCTCAGCAATCTGTACGAGTCGCTGTTCTTTTTGACGTGGGGCATCACCACCATGCATTTGGTGGCGGAAAACCTGACCCGCAGCCGTTGGGTCGGCGCAGTCACCGCTCCCGTAGCCACCTGCATCGTCGCGTTTGGGGCGCTGGTGTTGCCCCCCAACATGCAGGCTTCAGCGCCGCTAGTCCCCGCCCTGCAATCCAACTGGCTGATGATGCACGTCACGGTAATGATGCTCAGCTATGCGGCGTTGCTGGTGGGATCGCTATTGGCGATCGCGTTTTTGATCGTCACGGTCGGACGCGCCTCCATCGAGCTGAAAGGGAGTTCCATTGGCGGCGGCAGCTACCGACAGCGCGTGTCGGCGGTGGGAGTGTCGGCGATCGCGGCTCCTGGCACGGACGCATCGATCTCGAACGCATCCACGGGATCTCGCGATGGGGGCGTTGCCGTGTTGGAAAAACCCACGGCTAGCGCAGTTGCCCTCTCTCCCCAGCGGTTGGAACTGGCCGAAATTTTAGACAACGCCAGCTATCGCCTGATCGGGATCGGATTTCCGCTGCTGACGATCGGTATCATCGCCGGGGGCGTGTGGGCGAACGAGGCTTGGGGCACTTACTGGAGTTGGGACCCGAAAGAGACCTGGGCGCTAATTACGTGGCTGGTATTTGCTGCTTACCTGCACGCTCGCCTGACTCGGGGCTGGCAGGGTCGTCGTCCGGCGCTGTTGGCTAGCGCTGGCTTCGTCGTGGTTTGGGTTTGCTATTTGGGGGTCAATCTGCTGGGTAAAGGGCTGCACAGCTACGGTTGGTTCCTGTAGGGCGCGGGTCTCGTGTTTTGTTGACCGATCGATGCTGCAAGTTCGCACGCATTGAGCGCGATCTCGACGAGACCCAGCTAGTCTGAAGACTGTCGCGTCGCGCTGAAAGCTGCACCTCATTCGTATGACTCCTGCCATCATTCCCGTTCGGCTCGCTGCCAATCCCTACGACATCGCGATCGCCCCCAGCCCGCCGGATTCGGGGGCGGCAAACTTGGTGCATTTGGGTGCGGCCATGAGCGATCGCGGCCTCAAAGGCCGGGTTCTACTCGTCAGCAATCCCGTCATCTTCAAGCACTATGGCGACACCGTGCGGACGGGATTGGAGAAAGCTGATTTTCAAGTGCACGTCTGCATCGTGCCCGCTGGCGAACGCTACAAAACGCCGCGCACGCTCCAGAAAATTTACGACGCAGCCCTAGAAGCCAAACTCGAACGGTCTTCGACCGTGGTGGCGCTAGGAGGCGGGGTCGTTGGCGACATGGGCGGGTTTGCGGCGGCGACGTGGCTGCGCGGTTTGAACGTCGTGCAGGTGCCGACTACGCTGCTGGCAATGGTCGATGCCGCGATCGGCGGCAAAACGGGCGTGAATCATCCCGGCGGCAAAAACTTAATCGGGGCGTTCCATCAGCCGCGTTTGGTCTGGCAAGATCCAGCCGTGCTGGCGACCTTGCCCGCGCGCGAATTTCGAGCCGCGATCGCTGAGGTCATCAAATACGGCACGATCCAAGCTCCCGATCTATTCGAGTTCCTCGAACGCCATCCCCATCCCGGTCGCTATCGGTCGTACAGCGCTGAGGATATCGAATTTGTCGTGCGGCGCTCGGCTCAGTGCAAGGCAGACGTGGTGGAACAGGACGAGCGCGAAGGGGGCGTACGCGCCACGCTCAATTACGGTCATACGGTCGGTCACGCGGTCGAAAGTCTGACGAAGTATCGGCGCTACCGCCACGGCGAAGCGGTGGGCTTGGGCATGGTGGCGGCAGGAGAATTGGCCGCGCAGCTCGGCTGGTGGTCGCGAGACGAGGCCGGTCGCCAGCATTCTTTAGCCGAACGTGTGGGATTGCCCACCTCGGTTCCAGCCGATTTGGACTTGGAGGCGATCGCGCATCTCACGACTGCCGACAAAAAGGTGAAAAACGGTCGCGTGCGCTTCGTGTTGCCCAAAGCGATCGGACGGGTGGAAATCACCAGCGACGTGAGCCACGAGCAATTAATCTCCGCGCTAGAGGCGATTCGCGGCTGAGTGGCTCGTTAGCGCACGGCTTGCCCGTATTGTTTGAGGTCGATCGCGTAGCCCGCCGCCACGAGGTAAACCCGCGCCGCGATCGCTCCCACGTCTTGAGCGAGTAGACCCAGGCGATCGCGAAAGGTACGCCCGAGCGGATAGGCCGGAACCACTCCCCAGCCCACCTCTTCTGCCACCATGATGACGGTAGCGGGGGTTATCGACAGGGCATCGAGAAACCGCCGCGTGCGCGCGTCCCACTCGCTGTCCTCAGCCTCAATCCAGTTCGCCACCCACGTCCCGAGGGAGTCGATCAGGTAACAGCGATCGCCCTCTGCCCCTTCCAGAACGGCAGCGAGTTCGAGCGGTTCTTCCAGGGTTTTCCAGGTGTCAGGGCGATCGCGACGGTGGCGATCGATGCGGGCTTGCCATTCGGGATCGTCGGCAGACGCGCGCGCAGTCGCAACGTAGGTGACGGGCAAATCAGTTTGAGCCGCCAGCGTTTCCGCAAAGGCGCTTTTCCCCGATCGCGTCGGCCCCGTGACGAGAACGTGTGGCACTTACAGCCCTTGAGGGGTGACGGGCAAGTCTTGATGGGTGAAGGGTTTGGCGTTCGCTCCGGTGTAGTCGGCAACGACGTGTCCGGTTCCCGTCAGGCGGTATTTGTAGGTGACTAGCCCTTCCACGCCCACGGGGCCGCGCGGCGGCATTTGTTGGGTGCTGATGCCGACTTCGGCTCCAAATCCGTAGCGGAACCCGTCGGCAAATCGGGTCGAGGCATTGTGAAACACTCCGGCAGCATCGACGCGATCGCTGAACTCGCGGGCGGCCTCTTCAGACTCTGTGACGATCGCCTCGGTATGGCGCGAGCCGTACTGCTGAATGTGGGCGATCGCTGCGGTCGTGTCATCGACCACTTTGACGGCCAGCACCAAGTCGCCGTACTCCGTCGCCCAATCGGCTTCAGTCGCCGGCACGAGATCGGGCTGGATGGCACGAGCGCGATTGCAGCCTCGCAGTTCCACGCCGCGATCGCGCATGGCAACCGTCACCCGAGGCAAAAACTCAGCCGCAATGTCAGCGTGAACCAGCAGCGTTTCGATCGCATTACACGCCGAGGGATATTGAACTTTGCTGTCTACCGCCAGGGCAACCGCGCGATCGCGATCGGCATCCGCATCCACGTACAGGTGACAAATGCCGTCCGCGTGACCGAGTACGGGAATGCTGGTGTGGTCTTGCACGTACTTTACGAAAGCATTTGAGCCGCGCGGCACGATTAAATCGACCAAATCATCCAGCGCCAGCAGCGCCTGCGTTTCAGCCCGAGTGGTCAGCAAGCAGACCGACGCGGCGGGCAGCTCGGATGACGCGTCCAGAGCGGTGCAGATGACATCGGCGATCGCCCGACAGGACTGTTCGGCTTCTTTGCCCCCTTTGAGGACGACTCCGTTTCCGGTTTTGAGTGCCAGAGCGGAAATCTGCGGTACGGCATCCGGGCGCGACTCGAAAATTACCCCCAACACCCCCAGCGGACAGGTGCGCCGCTCCAGAATCAATCCTGCATCCAGCTCCCGTTTCCAGTGAGTCACGTTGACGGGATCGGCCAGCTTCATCACGTCGCGAATGCCCGCTGCCATCCCCGCCACCTTCGGCGCGTTTAGCTTCAGCCGCGCGTAAGCTGCCGCCGACAGCTCCCCCGCCTCCACCATGGCAGCAGCAACTTTCAGGTCGATCGCATTGGCCGCCAGAATCCGTTCGGACTGCGCCTCAATCGCATCGGCGATCGCCGCCAAAGCCCGATTTCGAGCTTCCGTAGAAGCGATCGCGAGCGTTTGGGCGGCTTGACGGGTGGCGCGAACGCGATCGACCAAACTTGCAGTCTCGGCAGCAACAGTCATGAGTTAGGTGTGAGTCAACGAACGAACGGGTTTGGGAGGCGATCGCTCCAGCCACATCCGGGCAGCGATCGGGTATCCAAGTGCGTATCCAACTTAGTACATCGCGATCGCGTTCTAGCGCCAAGCTTCGGACAGTGCAATAAAGTTTCCGGCCTCAGCCTGAGGGTGACACGTCACGCAGCCGCTCAGCGTCACCGGACTCTCAAACGTTACGCCGGGATGCAGCGCCTTGAAATGACGCGAGTTCTCCACGCGGTAGGGCACCGTTTCCGATTCGAGTCGGTTGCGCGAAAAATCTCGTAAAAACGTCCACATACTTTGCCGAAAGGGCCCTTGCAGCGGCTCGATCGTCACGCCGTAGTGGCTGCTGTCCGAGATGACGCGCCGCCACGTATCCCCCGGCAACACTTCGGGAGGAATCGCGAGATGACAACTGCCGCAGTTTTCCACGTAGAGTTGCGCCCCAGCCCGATACCGCGCCCAGGCATCCTCCGGCTGAACGCTCTCTTGGGCGAGCGCCTGCCATCCGGCCAAACAAAAGGCGACGGCCACCGCGAGGCCGATCCAGGTGCGCAAAGCTTTTCTCATCCGCCGTTCCATCTCTGCTTTTCTCCTGCCGCCCCGCGTTTCAGGCTGGACTCAACCTCTCCATAATGAACTGACGACAACAGACAGGGCGATCGTTCCTGAGCTAGGTTCATTCTGCGGGCTAGGTTCGTTCTTTAGTCAGTGACTCGATGGAACCCATGGAATGCAACAGCTTCACAAGTCCAAACATGAAAAATATAGTCAGCTTTTAGTTGTTTTAGTAGGAGTATTTCTCCTCGCTCCGTTTTTGAACTCGGGCGTTGGCAATGTTCTCAATGGTTTACTGCTGCTCTCAACTATTATTGCCGTGATTAAAAGTCTCAAGCTACCCCGAGCCATAGTGGCGATTTACACCGCGATCGCCTGTACGGCTTTCGGCCTCGACCTCCTCTCCAGCATGGGATGGACGCGTGAGTTCAATCGAGCATTTGCTTTACTAGCTCAGGCACTTTTCGTTCTTTACCTAGGAGGCGCTGCATATTGGATCGGTCGCGATATCTCACGTAATCGTGAAGTCACCTCAGATACGGTGCGTGGAGGTATCAGCGTTTATTTTCTCCTGGGTTTTGTCTGGTCGATCTTCTACAGCATGGCCGAAACCTTAAATGCGGATGCGTTTTCACAACGATTAGTGACCGATTCGACATCTTTTCTCAAAGCATTACATTTCAGCTTTACCACCCTCACGACGCTGGGTTATGGCGACATCGTTCCCGTGAGCGATGTGGCTCTGGTGTTGACGAATCTAGAAGCGATCGCCGGTCAAATGTATTCCACGATTTTCATTGCCATCCTCGTCGGTGGCTACTTATCGCGACAAAATCGCGAGGAATTGCGAGCTGTTCTGCGCGATCGCGATTCTTAACGCGCAAGTGCAAGCTGTCACGGTCGATACCTTGCACTATGAGTACCCAAAGAACCTATCTTTTTTCGGAACGCGATCGCGATGGCGGAAGATAATACGCGGAGCGGGTAGAACTGATATCTATATTGAATAAATGAGGGTTTTATCTCGCAGGTCGAGTTCGTTAGAAATCTAATAAAAGTAGGCAATCGGAGTATCATCAAAAAAGTATGAGCTGTTAATTCTTCGGCATACAACCACATGCTTATGTCCACCGCTTGCATTGCCTTAATTGCCGATGACAGCCACAAAGATGATATCGTCGCTTTTGCCGAAAAATATCGCTCTATTCTTTCTCGCTACCACCCGATCGCCACGGCCAACACGGGTCAACAGATTGAAGCGGCAACCGGACTAAAGGTCGAATGCCTTGCCTCTGGTGCCCGAGGCGGCGAACTCCAAATTGCGGCTCGGGTTGTCTCTGGTGAAGTTGTCGGTGTCATCTTCCTGATGGATTCTCTCAATCCTCAACCTCACGACCCCGATCGCCAAGCCCTGCTGCGAGTCTGCAATCTCTACGATGTTCCCCTCGCTACGAATGTTGCCACCGCAGAACTTGCTATTCAGGGGGCCGCCAAACGTCGAGAAGCCTATCTAATTTTCAATCCCGTAGCCGGACAAGGCAATCCGGATCGCGACTTAGCGTTGATCCGGCAAATTTTGGAACCCCAGGTGAATCTCCACACCATTTTTACCCAGCCTGATATTGACCCGATCGAACAGGCTAAAGATGCCATTACTGCGATCCAAAGCCTGCACAACAGAGATGAACCCGGCTGTATTATTGCCTCTGGAGGAGATGGAACGGTGTCCGCGATTGCAGGTGCCACGATTGAAACCGGAATTCCGTTCGGCATTATTCCCCGAGGCACGGCAAACGCTTTTGCCGTAGCTTTGGGTTTACCCACCGATCTGAAGCGAGCCTGTGAAACCATTGCGGCTGGAAATACTCGTATGGTAGACGCAGCCTATTGCAACGACACTCCGATGGTGTTGCTGGCTGGGGTAGGGTTTGAAGCCGGAATGGTGACCAACGCCAACCGAGAATTAAAGAATCGCCTCGGCACGTTTGCCTACATTTTCTCGGGAGCCCAGCAATTTTTTACCCAAGAAGACTTCAATGCGATCGTTGAACTGGACGGTCAGATATTGGAGTTCACAACGGGTGCCGTGACTGTAGCCAATGCTGCTCCACCAACCTCGGTGATGGCGCAGGGATTTGGCGCAGTCATTCCCGACGACGGCTTACTGGAGGTCACCATTCCTGTTGCGAATACAATTTTGCAGGGGATCAATACGTCTGCCACGCTGTTGGCTGCTGCATTAGTGAGATCTGAGTTTGAAGATAAGAACTTAGTTAGACTGCGGACTAATCGGCTAAAAGTGACGACCAATCCACCTCAAACTCTTG
>JBCBTL010000063.1:0-8619 GCA_039818705.1 Cyanobacteria bacterium J06639_1 | reverse complement strand
CTATTGAATTCATCAGGCAGCATTGCTATCCGAAACTACGCCTCAACCTCAACTCGCTGAACGCTTAAGCGTCATTTCCACTGGGCATCATCGAATTTTTGCCTTTCTAGTAGCTGCTTTTTTAGTCAGCGTTCCTGTTTTTATTCAAGCGCCTCTGGTACGTTTACAACCCTGGTTGAGTCTAATGCTGACTTTTCCCTGGTTGCTGGGGGGCATCTACATGTTAAAAAAGCCGACACTCAAGCTGTGGGGCGATCGCCTGCTCGCCATGGCCGCCCTCACCGCCACGATCGTCTACGCCTACCGCATTCTGACTCCCTGGCTGACGGGCTACTTGCGCTTGTCTTCAGAAGCGTTGCGCGTCGTGTCGCATGTGCACTGGGGGCTCGGTAGCTTACTCCTCGTCGCAGCACTCTCGTACCCTGCCGAAGTCTATAAGCTGCCCGGACTCGGGGCGGCTTACTTTCTAACTCAATACGCGATCGCCCAAGGCCGTCATCACCGCGATCGCCTCATCGGAGAAACCTGGGTCTACTTGGGATTGCTGGAAGCGGCGGGCACAATGGCGTACGTTGCCGCCACCGTGCCCGTGTTAAGTGAATTCGCGGTGCGCGCTCGACCTTGGGTGGGGGCGATCGCCACTTGGCTCGGAGCCATGCTGTATCCCCAAGCCTGGCAAAAGTGGGGCTGGTCGCCGCGTCCATGGCGGCTGACGGCCGTTCTCGCACCTCCTTTAGCTGTGGGATTCGTACTCCTGCACCACGGTCAACCTCCGCACGTCTTGAGTTTGCTGGTGATGGCTGGATTTTACGGGTGGCTGAGCTGGCAAAAACAGCAATCTCGCTGGCTGTACGCCAGTTTGCTGTGGGTAGACTGGGCGATCTGGCTGCTGTTGCCCGCATCGCTACCGTTCGCAAAAACGTGTCTCGTTGGCCTCTCCATCATGGGCGTGACGTGGTTCGAGCCAGCCTGTCGCGGAGATGCGGGGCGATCGCTGCGCCACTATCTCCGTTGTCTGGGTGCAGGCATCATCGGCTTCGACTCCCTACGTCTCTACTCACAACCCGGCCTGATTCCGGGATTCATAGGAATTGCGGGTATCTTTTTGGGACTGGGATTTCGCATCCGCGCCTTTCTCTACGTTGGCACCGCAACGTTTTTGGCGATCGTCAGCTATCAAATGATGCTCTCTATCTTCACGTACCCCATGTTGAAATGGGCGATCGGATTGCTGCTGGGACTCGTCTTTATTTGGATTGCCGCTAGTTTTGAAACGCGCCGTCAACAGTTCGCGATCGCCCTACAAAACTGGTTAGCAGCCTTTGCCGAGTGGGAGTGAAAGCGCTAGTGGCGCAGCATGGCAAGCGTGCGATCGAGGCGATCGGTTTTTGAGGACGCGGATAGGCGCTCTGACACTTTCGCACCACAGGCTAAAGTCGCCGCCTCTCGTTCGAGCTGGTTCATCAATGCCGCATTTCCTCGCGCGGCTTCCAAGCGTCGCTGTAGCCTGATATGGAGCATATCGTCCCGGACGGCCTGACTGCGATCGTCCGTCTGCGTAAAGTAGGCTTTCATTTCGTCCCTCGATCTCGCTGACTTCCACTCCTATCTTAGGATTTTCAGCCCACCAAACCATCATTCCGTATTAACGAATACGGTTTGCCGCAGGCTTTACTGGTAGAGAAAGCAGGCTATGAAGCAGTGTGAACCTCATGCGTCAGTTTTTAGCGTTCTTTGCGGATTCGCTCCCCCACCGTTGGAATAAACCGAAGGGAAAGTAGGCCAGTTCGGATTCGGAGTCGATGATTTTGACTGGCGTGGCAACCAAGGACGATCGCGATGTCCGAAAAGCTGCATGACTCGCTCATTTAGCAGGAAGATCGTTTTTCGCATTGTTGCAACAAAGTCTTCCCCGCAGTCAAAAGTGTCTTGACTTCTTCAGGCGATCGCCCTTCAGCATAAATTCTCAGCATCGGTTCGGTTTCAGATGCTCTCAGCAATAGCCAGCGCGGGTTTCCTTGCAATGTAAATTTCAGGCCGTTGATAATGTCACGGCTGCTGTAAAACTCGAAGATGCGCTCGACGGAAAAACTCGCGATCGCCTCCACTCCAGCCTTTGCCAAATAGGGTAAGTAATCGCGATACGCATCGGACTGACAGGAAAGATCGATGCGATCGTAAAAGATTTCTCCAAGAGTTTGTCTTTGGATGCGAACGCGATCGCTCAATCGTTTTGCTCCAGATTTTGCCAGCATCTCCAGCAGCATCAAGGCTGAAAAAATCCCGTCTCGTTCGGGAATGTGACAGCCGAAGCCGTAGCCGCCGCTTTCTTCGCAGCCAAATGCGATCGCGCGCTCGATCATTTCTTCGCAGATATATTTGAATCCAACTTGCACGTCATAAATGTTTCGTCCGGCACGAGAAGCGATCGCCGCCAGTCGATCGGTTACCGAAGAGGTTTTTACCAGATCGCCAGCAAGCTGTCTCTGACCGATCGCATATTCAGCTAACAGCAGAATCGTTTCCTGCGCGCTAAGCCATTCGCCCCCGTCAAGTACAGCCCCTAAGCGATCGCCGTCGCCATCGGTGGCGAGTCCGAGACTGAAGCGATCGCTCTCCCGCAGTCGTGCCATCAGAGGAACTAAGTTTTTAGCAATCGGCTCGGCACTTCGTCCGTAAAAATCGGCTGAGGCAACGCCATTAATGGTTTCAACATGGCATCCGTAAGGAGTCAGTAGATGAGCTAGAATCTCCTGCCCTGCGCCTCCCATCGAATCAACGAGTACGTCAAGTTGAGCCTTTCCGATCGCCTCTAAGTCGATTGTTTTTCGCAGATGATTGAGATAGTCATCCAGCAAGTTTTCTGTGGGAATAGGGCGATCGCTTATCTGCGGTTCCGACTGTCCGAGGAGGGCTTCTACGGCTTTGGTCTGTTCGGTAAAAAAAGGCCCGCCGTAATGGGCTTTGAACTTGATGCCGTTGTAGGTAGCTGGGTTGTGGCTTGCCGTGATCGTCACCCCGGCATCGAGCGATCGCGCTTTCACCGTGTAAGACAAGACGGGGGTGGGCACAATGCGATCGCCCAACGTTACCTGGATGCCATTTCCGGTTAACACTCTTGTGAAGAGTTGGGCAAATTCAGACGAGCGATGGCGACCGTCGTAGGCGATCGCCATCTGCACGTTTTCGAGAGAAGACTTTTGCTCGCGCCAGTAGTCGGCAAACGCTTGGGCAACTTTAGCGATCGAGGCTTCATTAAGATCGCGTCCCAGCAATCCGCGCCAACCATCTGTCCCGAATTGAATGGGAGTCATACTGCTTTTGCGATCGCCTGCTGGAACCACGAGGTAATCGTAACGGGTCGGGTGATGGCCGTGCCGACGACCACCGCCCACGCTCCACGCGCGATCGCCTCTGCTGCCAGTGCGGGAGTGTTGTAGCGTCCTTCCGCAAATACGGGTACGTCGCAGGTTTTCGCGAGAGTTTCGAGCAAGTCTAAATCGGGAGCAGACCCCGTGCGATCGCGAGTTGCGGGCGTGTAGCCGCTGAGCGTGGTTGAAAGGCAATCTGCCCCCGCGTCGATGCAGGTTCGGGCGGCGGCGATCGTATCGATGTCAGCCATCACCGTGCAGTCATATCTTTGTTTGACAGCGCGGACGAACTCAGAACCCGTGAGTTCCTCGCCAACCAACGAGCGAGAGAGCGATCGCGAGGTTCCATCCACGGCAACAATCGCGCATCCCGTGCCCACGAGCGCTTCCACATCCGCAAACGAGCCAGTAATGCAGACCGAGCCGTCTGGAAATTGCGATTTCACCAGTCCGATAACTGGAAGTGACACTCGCTCCGCGATCACCTTCGTCTTTTCCACTCCTTCCGAGCGAATCCCAGCGGCTCCCCCTTGCCAAGCGGCGATCGCGAACGCAGTCAATCCTTCAGGCGAATTAAACGGACTGTCCCCTTCGGCCTGACAGGACACGACGAGCTGATGTTTCAACTGAGCGAACAAAGGCGATGGCTCGGGCATTCCAGCAAGACCGTGCAACATTTCAAATTATGGCGAGAATAGTCGGCTCGGCCACCCTTCAGCACGTCAAATGAGCACAGAGCGAATCAGCACGGACTCGCGTAACGAACGCGCTGAATTTCTTCATCAGTGCAAAGCATCAGATTAAGTATTGCAACAGCCAAAGGGGGCAGATCGACAGCGTGCCCTATTCTCAAACTCAAAACCGCGTGCGAACACCTTCAATTCAAGGAGAGTTACATGATCGCGATCGCAGCCGTCCCCTCGACTCCCAGTTGGTCTTTGTCTATCGCTTTGACGATGATCCTGTGCAACATTACGGCCATTTTGCTGTGGAAGTCAGTCGTACCCTTAATTAACGCCTGGCTCGGCGCGATCGGTTATGAAAGTCGGACGGGCTTCACCGTTCCAGCAGAAGCCGCTGGCATCGAACTTCCCCTCCTCGGCACGCTGCCTGAGATTTTGGCGGCAACCAGCTTCGGCCACCTCATCGGTGCAGGAGTCATCTTAGGCTTGACTCGGCTAGGCGCGCTCTAAGGTCTTGCAGGTCGAGCTAAAAGCTCCCAATTCATCGCTTCGGCTGCTCTCGTTTGGGGGCAGCTTTTTACGATGTACGTCACCAGATGACAGTGAAGTTATGCGGTCCCCGGACGGGACTTCAGGCAGCGTCGATCGCCAAATCGATGCAGTAATGGCTGAACTGGTCTTTGCCGGTGCGGAGTTTGTACTGGGCGCGAACGTTGATGGGGACGGGGAGGAGGCGATCGCTCGATTGCGGCATGGCGCGATACTGCACCACCAAATCGCTGGTGTAGTTGCAGAACTGTAATTTGCCCATCCCTTGCAGCCAGTAGGTACTCGTAGATGCCTGGTGCAGTTTGAGAGCGTGTCGGTAGCTGCAAGCGCCATCCCCCTGCATAGTGATCGTCAGCCCTTGAGGGGCAATGTTGAGCCACAATAAACGCGGTGTCGTGGCGTGAGTATTGACCGCAGGTTCGGCCAATACTAAGTTGAAATGCCCCGGACGACGGCGATATAGCGTTCCAGCCGCCGCCTCTAGGGAGTGCAAAACGGTACTGTCGTTCGACCAAGACAGCGTGACGGGGGCTTTGAGACGGACGAGCATGGTGCAAACAGGGCGACGGGCGAAGCTGTTAAATGCGGTAGAGTTCCGCAAAAGGGATTAATATTTCTTATCGTACAGGTTTGGGGGATCGAAGCGTGGGTCGTGTGGGCGAGAGTCGAGATGTACTGAGGGTATCTGCCTGTCACCAGTTTCGCGATCGCTTTCCCGTTCCCGGTGACAAATCTATCTCCCATCGCTCCTTGATGTTGGGGGCGTTGGCAAAGGGCGAAACCACCATTCGCGGCCTGCTCGTGGGAGAAGATCCCCAAAGTACAGCAGCGTGTTTCCGCTTGATGGGAGCTGAAATTTCCGACCTAAACAGCGAACTCGTCACCGTTCGTGGCGTTGGTTTAGACGGGCTGCAAGAACCGGAAGACGTGCTGCCTGCAGGCAACTCCGGCACAACGCTGCGCCTGATGATGGGCATTTTGGCCGCTCAGTCGGGACGTTTTTTTACTGTGACTGGAGATAGCTCTTTGCGATCGCGCCCGATGGGTCGCGTCGTCAAACCCCTCCAGCAGATGGGCGCGCAGATTTGGGGACGAATGGGAGGCGATCGCGCCCCACTCGCCGTCTCGGGTCAGGTACTGAAAGGCATTCATTACCATTCCCCCGTTGCCTCGGCCCAAGTGAAATCTTGCGTCTTGCTGGCTGGACTCTGGGCAGATGGAGAAACTACCGTCACCGAACCAGCTTTATCTCGGGATCATTCCGAGCGCATGTTCAAAGCATTTGGAGCCGATCTGAGCGTGGATACTGCCAGTCGCTCGGTGACGGTACGCAGTGGGGCGGAGCTGTTCGGCCAGAGCGTCATCGTACCGGGGGATATCAGTTCGGCGGCGTTTTGGCTGGTGGCCGGCGCGATCGCCCCCGATGCCGAGCTCGTGATTGAAAACGTCGGCGTGAACCCCACCCGCACGGGTGTTCTCGACGTTTTAGACGCTATGGGAGCAGACATCACCCGCGAGAACGAACGGGAAGCGGCTGGAGAACCCGTCGCCGATTTGCGCGTGCGATCGTCACAGTTGCGCGGCTGCGAGGTCGGTGGCGATATCATCCCCAAACTGGTTGATGAAATCCCAATTTTGGCAGTAGCGGCCTCATTTGCAGAAGGGAAAACAACCATTCGAGATGCCGCAGAGTTGCGCGTGAAAGAAAGCGATCGCCTTGCCGCCACAGCATCCGAACTCAATAAATTAGGAGCTAAAATCTCCGAACTTTCGGACGGTTTAGATATTGAGGGTGGAGCGAAATTAACCGGAGCCGAAGTGCAATCCTACGGGGATCATCGAATTGCAATGAGTTTGGCGATCGCGGGCTTACAAGCTAGCGGAGAAACGGTCATCCAAGGGGCGAGCAGCGCGGCAATTTCGTATCCCGATTTCGCGCCCACGTTGCAGCGCTTGATGCGATCGATCTAGCTGAAACGCAAGCTCGACGGCAAATGGTGAAGTCTTCACCACTTCTAGCGCATTCGCCTGCCAGCACGAACACTGTAATGACACGTGCGTCAGCCGTGCGTTTTATGCTTCCCCCGGGGCGATCTCACTTACATGAGACGGAAGCGATCGCCACCATCCGGACACAGACACGAATCGCTTTCAGAGAGAATTCTCAAAGAAAATTCATGCTTTTCAACGAGACACCGCAAAACCAATTCAGTTATGTAGTTACTGAGTAACGATAGAGTTACCAGCGTAGAATCTAAAGTTTACAGAGGTTTCATAAATCTTCTTGGAGATCGCGAGTTACCTAGTATATGTTTTTCATGTCGCTGATAATTTGCTTCCAAGTCTGACCGTATTTGTGCGGAATTGCTTGTGGCTTTCGGTCTGCTTCTCCCTCGATTCTGTTCCCTCGATTTAGGATGGCTGCACCCAATGAGTAAGCGAATTCTTTGTTGCGTGTCTGAGTGGGGGTATTGGGGAGAAGAGCTGGTCGGGCCTTACGATGTTTTGAAAGATGCTGGCTATTCCATTGACTTTATGACTCCAAAGGGGAGAAAGCCCCCAGCGTTGCCTCCGAGTATGCAGGAAGGATATTTAGATCCCCCGCTCGATAAAGTGGTGACCGACAGCCATTTTGCTACGCGCACTCGCGAAATCAACGATTCAGATTTACTTACAAGCCCGATAAATCTTGAGGAGTGGTTTCCGGCGGTTCCTTATTTTAATAGTGCTAATTTCGGCCACGCGCTGGAACACTATCATTCGGAACGCGATCGCTGCTGGCAAGAACTTGAAAAATACGACGCGCTGCTGCTTCCAGGCGGGTCGGGGCCGATGGTTGATATGGTCAACAACGAGCGCCTGCACGACGTTATTTTAGGGTTTCTCGCTCAAGATAAGCTGATTACGGCAGAGTGTTATTGCGTCACTTGTTTGGCCTTTGCTCGCGATTGGACTGACAGAAAAAGCATTATTTGGGGCAAGCACGTTACGGGTCACGCTCGCGAATACGACTACAAAGACGGCACCGGCTTCGCCCAAATGTACGACTATGACGGCAAGCCCATGAATACGTCGGCAAACTTCGGGCCGCCATTCTATCCACTCGAATATATTTTGCGAGATGCCGTCGGCCCTGAAGGACAGTATCACGGTGGAGTTGGTCATACGTTATCAACCATCTTGGATTATCCGTTCTTGACCGGGCGATCGACTCAAGATTCGCAACTAGTCGGTAAGCTAATGATTCAAGTTTTAGAACAGGGATTGCAGCGCTACGGCTGGTAATCTTCTGGCAATTCATTGATGAAATCTGTCCTCAGTCGAGTTCGAGCTGAGAAAAGCAAACAGGCATTTCTCTCCCAGTTGTTCTGAAGCTTGTGAAAAATAATGGCTGAAAAAACCGGGCGTTTTGCCATCTTGGAACAGCTTTTAGCGGATGGAATTCACTACATTTTTGGCAACCCGGGCACAGTCGAGCAGGGGTTTCTGGATGCACTGTGGAACTATCCCGAGCTGAAGTACATTCTGACGCTGCAAGAAACGATCGCCGTGATGACCGCAGACGGTTACGCGCGGGCGACTCAGAAGCCGACGGTCGTGCAGATTCACAGCACTCCCGGACTGGGAAACTCCATTGGCGCTCTGTACCAGGCAAAGCGCGGTCATTCACCTCTGGTGGTCATCGGCGGTGACGCGGGAATTAAGTATCAGGCAATGGACGCTCAGATGGCGGGCGACTTGGTCGCGTTTGCCGAGCCTGTGACGAAATGGTCGGCGATGGTGATGGAACCCTCTTCGTTGCTGCGGATGCTGCGACGAGCCATCAAAATTGCTGCAACCCCACCGATGGGGCCGGTTTATCTTTGTCTGCCTCAAGACATTCTCGACGTTCCGGTCGTGGAGCCAGTCGTTCCTACGTTAATTCCCGATACGCGAGTGGTGCCTAGCGATGATGCGATTCGAGCGGCGGCAGACATGCTCGCAACGGCTGATCGACCCCGCATCTACGTTGGGGA
>JBCBTL010000062.1:0-8689 GCA_039818705.1 Cyanobacteria bacterium J06639_1 | reverse complement strand
GACCTGACTCGATTCCGTTCCGACGCGACTTATCTGATTGCTGGCGGTCTCGGGGATTTGGGATTGTTGACCGCCAAGTGGATGGTGGAGCGGGGCGCGAAGCATTTTGTCCTCGTGGGGCGTAGCGAAACTTCGGCGATCGTGCAGCCGCGCTTGGAAGCGTTGCAGGCGGCTGGAGCGAATGTGGTAACGGCTCGCGCAGACGTGGCGCGACGAGACCAACTGGAAACGGTTTTCCGCACGATTGAAGCCACGCTGCCGCCACTGAAGGGCATTATCCAAGCGGCGGGATTGCTCGACGATGGCGTGCTGGCTCATCTGTCATGGGAGCAGTTCGATCGCGTGTTGGCTCCCAAGGTGATGGGGGCGTGGAATTTACATCAGCTCTCGCAAGGACTGTCGCTCGATCTGTTCGTGCTGTTCTCGTCGGCAGCGTCGTTGTTCGGCTCGCCCGCCCAGGCTAACCACGCCGCTGCGAATGCCTTTTTGGACGCGCTGGCGCACTATCGGCGATCGCAGGGATTGGCGGGCATCAGCATTAACTGGGGGATTTGGTCGGATATCGGCTCGGCAGCGAAACGTAATGCGGGCGATCGCGCTAGTTTTGTTGGACTCGGGACGATTTCACCAGAGGCTGGGCTGCAAGCGTTCGAGCGGGTGTTGGCACGCAACCCCGCGCAGGTGGGCGTGGTGCCAATCGACTGGTCGCAGATGGACGAGCGGGCGATCGCCGCGACTCCGTTCTTGTCGAAATTCTCGAAGCGATCGCGCCAGCGACAGGATGCGGGAACGGGAGAGTTTCTCAAGCAGCTTCAGGCGGCTCCTGTTAGCGAACGGCGATCGCTGCTTTCGGCATTCGTGCGCGGTCAAATCGCGACCGTGTTGGGTTTTGGCGCTGCCGACGAGTTCGACTCGCGGCAAGGGCTGATGGATTTGGGTATGGATTCGCTCACGTCGCTGGAGTTGAAGCACCGGATTGAGGCGGGGTTGAACTGTCAGTTGCGATCGACCATTGCCTTCGACTACCCCACCATTGCCGAATTAGAGGGCTATCTCGCTGCTGACGTGTTGCAGCTCGACGCGATGGTTCCCGCGCGTGCCGATCCCGAGGTCGTGCGTGCCGAGTCTGCCAGAGAGAGGGGGGACGCGATCGCCCTTGTAACAGAAGAGAGTTCTGCGCCAGAGACACCCTCTGCGTTTGACGAAACTGATTTGATGTCGCTGCTGACCTCCGTGCGGGAGATGTCCGATAGCGACGTACGCCATCAATTAGCCGACGGCCAGCCGCATCGCTGAATGGGAGTTCGACCGTGACCAATTTCGCCCGACAACTGACGACGCTATCTCCCCTGAAGCTGGCCTTTGCGGTGCAGCAGGCACAGGCGCAGTTAGCTCTGTTCAAAGCAGATCCGATCGCGGTCATCGGCTTGAGCTGTCGGTTCCCAGGTGCCGATAGTCCGGAAGCGTTTTGGGAACTGTTGGAAAACGGCGTTGATGCGATTTCTGAGATTCCGAGCGATCGCTGGGATGTCGATCGGTATTACGATGCTTCACCCGATGCGGCGGGCAAGACCTATTGTCGCAACGGCGGTTTTCTCGATCGTGTAGATACGTTCGACCCGGAATTCTTCGGCATTTCTCCCCGCGAAGCCGTCAGCCTCGATCCGCAGCAACGACTTCTTTTGGAGGTGAGCTGGGAGGCGTTGGAACGCGCCCATCACGCCCCTACCGACTTATTTGACAGTCGCACTGGCGTGTTCGTGGGCATGAGCAGTTCGGATTACGCCACTGCTCTTGGTAAAGCTGTCAACACTCGCGAGATCGACGGCTATTTCGGCACCGGAACGGCGTTTAGCGTTGCCTCCGGCAGACTCTCCTATCTATTAGGACTGACGGGGCCGAGTTTGGTGGTGGATACAGCCTGTTCCTCCTCCCTCGTCGCGCTGCATTTGGCCTGTCAGAGTTTGCGCTGGCGCGAGTGCGATCTGGCCTTGGCGGGAGGAGTGAATGTCCTGTTGCAACCCGAAGGTCACATCAACTTTGCCAAAGCCAAAATGCTGGCTCCCGACGGTCGCTGCAAAACCTTTGACGCTTCTGCGAACGGGTTTACCCGCAGCGAAGGGTGTGGCGCGATCGCCCTCAAGCGCCTGTCAGATGCGACCGCAAACGGCGATCGCGTTTTAGCTCTGATTCGCGGCTCGGCGGTCAATCAAGACGGACGCAGCAGCAGTTTGACCGCTCCCAATGGCCCGTCCCAGCAAGCAGTGATTCTGCAAGCCCTGCGCAGTGGTGGCGTGAGTCCCGACCAGGTTGATTACATCGAGGCTCACGGGACGGGGACGGAACTAGGCGATCCGATTGAAGTAGACGCGCTGGGGGCGGTGTTCGGGAAAAAAGCCGATCGCGATCGCCCTCTAACGTTGGGGTCGGTCAAAACCAATGTCGGCCATCTGGAATCAGCGGCAGGGATTGCTGGAACTATCAAAGCGATTTTGGCACTTCAGCACGAAGCGATTCCGCCTCACCTGCATTTCAAAACTCCGAATCCTCATATCGCGTGGGACGAGTTTCCTTTTGAAGTCACTGACAAGCCTTGGCCTCGGGGCGATCGCCGTCGTCTAGCGGGGGTCAGTTCGTTCGGCTTCAGCGGCACGAACGCTCACGTCGTGTTAGAAGAAGCTCCACTACCACCCGAGCGCAAGGCTTCTGATGTTGAGCGGCCTCAACACGTACTGGCACTTTCAGCTAAAACGGCTTCTGCATTGGAAGCGACGATCGCTCGCTATCAACAGCGCCTCGCGGATGCGTCTGAGCCTTTGAATTTGGCCGATGTCTGCTACAGCGCCAATGTCGGTCGCGCGCATTTCGGTCATCGCTTGGTGGCGATCGCAGAGTCGCCAGACATGCTGCAAGCGCAACTGCAAGCGTGGCAGCAGGGCGAAGCGACGGGCGGACTGTTTACCGGACAGGTGGGAGGCGATCGCCAGCCGAAGATAGCTTTCTTGTTTACCGGGCAAGGGGCACAGTACAGCGGCATGGGTCGCCAGCTTTACGACACTCAGCCGACGTTTCGCACCGCCCTCGATCGCTGTGACGAGCTGTTGCAGCCGTATCTGAAGCGATCGCTGCTGGACATTCTCTATTCCGAAACAGACTCGGATAAAGCACTCATTCATCAAACGGCTTACGCGCAACCCGCTTTGTTCGCGATCGAATACGCCTTGGCGCAACTGTGGCAGTCGTGGGGCATTCAGCCGGATGTGGTGATGGGGCACAGCATTGGCGAGTACGTCGCGGCTTGTTTGGCTGGGGTCTTTAGCTTGGCGGACGGCTTGAAGCTGGTGGCCGAACGTGGACGGTTGATGCAAGCGTTACCCAGCAACGGCAAGATGGCGGCGCTGTTGACGGATCGCGATCGCGTGGCGGCTGTGATTGAGGGTATTGAGGGAGTCGAGATTGCGGTGCTGAATGGGCCGCAGAATACGGTGATTTCGGGAACTGATGCGGGGGTGGATGAGGCGATCGCCAAACTCCAAGCCCAGCAGTTCGTAGAGGTACGCCAGCTCGACGTGTCCCACGCATTTCATTCCCCATTGATGGAGCCGATGCTGGCGGAGTTCGAGCGGGTTGCAAAAACAGTCGCATTCGCTCCACCTCAGCTCGGCCTAGTCTCGAACATGACGGGAGACTACATCGGTGATGAGGTGGCGACGGCTGCCTACTGGTGCCGCCACATCCGCCAGCCCGTGCAGTTTGCTCCCAGTCTCGAAACGCTGAAGCAACGAGGATACGAAGTCTTTGTCGAAATTGGCTCGAAGCCGACGCTATGCAATCTCGGTCGCGCTTGCCTCCCCGATAACACCATCACTTGGTTGCCCAGTCTCCATCCCAAGCGAGAAGATTGGTCGCAACTGCTAGAGAGCGTGGCTCACCTGTATACCTGCGGCGGAGTGGTGGACTGGCGCGGGTTCGATCGCGACTACTCCCGTCAGTGGGTCGATCTGCCCACCTATCCGTTCAAACAGCAGCGCTGCTGGTTCGAGACTGCTGCCGAGAAACCGCCAACGCTCGACCGCAAGACCAGCTCAAACGATTGGTACTACTTGCCTTCTTGGGTGAGAGCGCCCCTCGATCGCGCGTCAGGTTCGCCCGAGCAGAAAACCTATCTGGTGTTGACGGACGATCGCGGCATCGGCACGGCTTTGTGCGAGCAATTAGAACGTTCGGGACAAAAGGCGATCGCCGTCCGAGCCGGAGACTCATTTGCACTGGCAGAAGACGGCACTTTTCAACTATCGCCAACCACCGATCGCGATTGGCAAGAGCTGTGGCGATCGCTTTCCGAGCGGGGCGAGATGCCTCAGCACGTCGTTCATTTGTGGAGTGTGGCTTCTGCTAAGTATTCGTCTGATATCACTGCGGCGGAGGCGATCGCTCACTTCGAGCGCAGTCAGGCATTGGGCTACTCCAGCCTGTTGGAGCTGGCGCGATCGCTGGGCAGTCGGTCGGAATCCGTCACCATCCATGTCGTTTCAAACAATCTGCAAGACGTGACCGGCACGGAAGTTCTGCGGGCTGAAGCGGCGACGCTGTTGGGCAGTTGCAAAGTGGTCGGGCAGGAATATCCGCAGCTCGAATGCCGTTCAGTGGACGTGCAGTTAGAGGGAGACATCCCTGCGGCTCGATTGGCGCAACAACTGCGTGCAGAAGTGATGGCAGCAACAGGCGATCGCACGGTGGCTTATAGAGGCCGTCATCGATGGGTGCAGACCTACGACCCGGTGAGTTGGGAGTCTCCTAAACCCGAGGCATTACCCCTCAAACCTGGGGGAACCTACGCCGTCATTGGAGATGCGATTGGCGGGTTGGGATTTCCTTGGGCGCGGTACTTCTCGCTGCGGGCGGGGGCGAAGCTGGCGTTTATCAGTCCTTACGTGCGTCCGCAGTCTGAGTGGGATGAGGTTCTTTCGACTGAAGGAGAAGGCGATCGCGTTAGCCAACACATCCGACAGCTCCGAGAGTTGAAGAATGCGGGCATTGAATGCGTGGCAGTTCGCGCAGATTTGGCAGATGTTGCCGAGATGAGAGCGGCGATCGCTCAGGCAGAGTCCGAGCTGGGGCCGATTTCGGCGGTGGCTTATGCGTCTTCGTTTGGAAGCGATCGCACAGCTCATCCGATTGCCAACATCGGGGCAGAGCAGAGCGACATGCACTTCTACCCCAAAGTGAAGGGACTGTACGCCCTGGCGGAAGCCCTGCGAGATAAGCCGCTCGACTTCGTGTTGGTGCAATCGTCCCTATCAACCGTGGTGGGAGGTTTGGGCTTTGCCGCTTACACGGCAGCGCACGCCTTTGCCGATGCCTTCACTTGCGATCTCAATCGCACGAGCCATTACCCCTGGCTCAGCGTCAATTGGGAAGCATGGGCTGAGGAAGGCGACGGACTGCTGGAAACCACCACTGTGGGGTCTTTACTAGCCAAGCTCGCCCTCAGCACTGAAGAAGTCTGGACGGCAACCGATCGCCTTTTAGCTCACGCAGATGCCACCCGAGTGGTCGTCTCCACCGCCGACTTAGCCGCTCGCATTGAGCATTCCTTCGCTCCACCTCCTGCCAAGCTCGACCGCGCTACCGAAGCCGAGTCGGACGCGAGTGCAGACAGTGCCAGCAAGGAATACAGCCGTCCCAACCTCGACTCCGAATACGTCGCGCCGCGCAATGACATCGAGGCGACGATCGCGGCGGTGTGGGAAGAGTTTTTACCCGTGCATCCCATTGGCGTGTACGACAACTTCTTCGAGCTGGGGGGGAATTCACTGCCCGCCATTCAAATCATTTCGCGGCTGCGAGAGCATTTCCAGGTGGAAGTGCCGATTCGGGCGCTGTTGGTGGAATCTCCCACAATCGCCGGGGTGGCCGAAGCGATCGCGGAGGCGAGCCAACAACAGGAAAGCGATCGCGAAGAGATTGCTGATTTGCTGGGCGAGATTGAAGCGCTAGCGCCGAGTCAGGCGGAAGCGCAGATCCAACGAGAATTCGATGCTGCTGTGGATGGATAGGGAGGTACGTGATGGATTTCAGCCTGTTTTTCTTTGATGGCGAAGGGTCGATTCCGAAGCCTAACCAGTACCGCTTGTTGCTGGAAAGCGCGCGCTACGCCGATTGCAACGGCTTTGCGGCGGTGTGGACTCCCGAACGTCATTTCCACGCCTTCGGCGGTCTCTATCCGAATCCCGCGATTACCTGCGCGGCGCTCGCCCCAATCACCGAAAACGTGAAGCTGCGGGCGGGCAGTTTGGTCGCACCCTTGCAGCATCCGGTTCGCATTGCCGAAGACTGGTCGGTGATCGATAACCTTTCCAATGGCCGCGCTGAAATCGCGTTTGCTAGCGGCTGGACGATGGACGAATTTATTCTGTCTCGCCGCCCCCATGCCAGCCGTCGCGAAGTGCTGTGGGACACGCTCGACTCCGTTAGCAAACTGTGGGCAGGGCAGGAGGTCGAGTTTATCGATGCCAGCGGCAAAGCAGTGTCCGTCAAAACCCTACCGCGCCCGATTCAGCCGCAACTGCCGTTCTGGATTACCGCCCAATCGGAAGCAACGTTCGTGAAAGCGGCTGAAATGGGAGCCAGCGTTCTCACGTCATTGCTGAACGTCACCCTCGACGAACTGCGCCAGAAAGTGGCTCGCTATCGGCAGGTGTTAAGCGATCGCGGTTTCGACCCCGCTCACCGCAAAGTAGCCGTCATGCTCCATACGTTTTTGGGAGCAGACCCCAAGGCCGTCACAGAAGAAATTCGCGGCCCCTTTTGCGAATACCTCAGAACTCACTACCACCTGCTCGACAGTCTGGCGAAAAGCATGGGGCTAGGGGTGAGCCTGTCTGAATTTTCCAAAGATGACATCGAAACGCTGCTGCAATTCGGCTACCGCAGTTTTGTGAACGGGCGTTCTCTGATCGGCTCTCCCGAAACCTGTCTGCCGCTGGTGCGCCAGCTTGAAGAAGCCGGGGTGTCAGAAATTGCCTGTTTGATCGACTTCAATCCCAGCTTTGAGTCCGCGATGAATGGCTTGTCTTATCTAAATCAGCTCAAAGAGGCCAGTCGCGATCGCGCCCCCGTCGCCACGCCTGTCTGACGGACTCGTCCGCGTTTTACCGGCTGCCAGCTTCTCACACCTCCAGTTCGCCATGACCCCTCCAGCTTCTGCCAGTCTCAGCCAGCGCATTGCCGCCCTCTCGCCCGAACAGCGCGCTCTGTTCGAGCAGCGGATGCGGCAGAAGGGATTGAAGCTGGAGGAACTCGCGCAGCAGCAGCAAACGATTCCCCGTCGGCCACCGTCTTCCGAGCCGCTACGGGTGTCGTTCGCGCAGCAGCGTCTTTGGTTTCTCAATCAACTGGAAACCGACAGCCCCTTCTACAACATCCCGATGGGGCTGCGGATGAAAGGGTGGCTAGATGTGGAGGCGCTGCGTCGTAGCTTTGCCGAGATCGTCCGTCGTCAAGATATTTTGCGCACCACATTCTTCAGCGATCGCGGTCAGCCCCTCCAAGTCATTCACGACTCCATGCCGCTCGCAGTACCCCTGATCGATCTGCAAGGACTACCCGAAGGCGATCGCCAGGCGGAAGTGGAACGACTGACCGCCGCCGACATTCGCCAGCCTTACGACCTCGAACGCGGCCCCTTGCTACGGGCGACGCTGTTGCGATCGGCTCCTGAAGAGCACACCCTGCTGCTATCGATTCACCACACGATTGCGGACGGCTGGTCGCGGGGCGTGCTGCTGCGAGAGCTGGCAAATCTGTACGCTGCGTTTGTGGCGGGTCAGCCGTCTCCCTTGCCCGAACTGCCAGTTCAGTACGCGGACTTCGCCCTCTGGCAGCGGGACTGGCTCGAACAGGAGCAACAGGCCGACCAACTGAAGTTTTGGGCTGCGCAACTGGAGGGCTTGACCGAACTCGCAATTCCGAAAGATCGCCCCCGCGTCGGCCAGCAAACCTATCGCGGTGCCAAATTGCTGAAGGTGCTGCCGCACTCGCTGCTGGGCTCGGTCAAACAGCTCAGCCAGAAAGAAGGTACGACGCTGTTTATGACGCTGTTGTCGGTCTTCAAGGTGTTGCTACACCGCTACACGGGGCAAACCGATATTGCCGTCGGCGCTCCAACTGCGAATCGGAACTGGAAAGAGATCGAACCGCTGATCGGCTTTTTCGTGAACGCTCTGGTGTTACGCACCGACCTCTCTGGCGGCCCAAGTTTCCGCGACGTGCTGTATGACGTGCAGACCGTCACCCTCGATGCCTTCTCCCATCGCGACATTCCCTTTGAAAAACTGGTCGAGCGGCTTCAACCCGATCGCAGTCTTAGCCATAACCCTCTATTTCAAGTTGCCTTCCAGTTCCAAGACGCGAGCTACGAAGCTCAAAACTCGCTGCTGCCTTCACTGAATTTTCCCGGCATCAGTTTGGAGCGCTTGGAGATCGACCAAGGTACTTCCATCTTCGATTTGACCGTCAACATGGGCGAGATCGCCGAAGGGTTGGGAGTCCTGATCGAATACAGCACCGACCTGTTCGATCGCTGGCGCATCGAGCAGATGTTGGAGCATTTTCAGGTGGTGCTGCAAGGGGCGATCGCCGCGCCCGACACCCCTATTTCTCAGCTCCCGCTCCTGACTGAGAGTGA
>JBCBTL010000061.1:0-8737 GCA_039818705.1 Cyanobacteria bacterium J06639_1 | reverse complement strand
GGCAGAATGTGCGATTTTCAATAACTTCTTGCTCAACGATCGCTGGACGTTTGCCGATCGCGCTCGCCCGCAGCGGCGGCTGGCGCAAACGGGCAAACGCTGGCTCAAATTCAACCTAATTTGCTCCCTCGGACTGCTGCTCAATCTGAGCATTCTGAATCTCCTCACCCGAGGGTTAGGAGTGCATTACTTAATCGGTAACGCGATCGCGATCGCCCTAGTCACGTTCTGGAATTTCTGGCTCAATCTCAAACTCAACTGGCGGGTCACGGATATCGGCAAGTAAGCCGTTCTCGCCAGTTGGTCGGACGAATTGCGCGAGTACAATGGCTGGGCACGGACGGATCGAGCAATTCCATGAACGCAGCCCAAGGCGATCGCCACCGCGAAAAAATGCAGCGCCGCAAGCAGGTACAAGACGAGCGGCTGGCGAACATGAGCGATCGCAAAGGGTTGATCGTCGTCAACACCGGGCACGGCAAGGGTAAAAGCACGGCGGGATTCGGTATCGTGTTTCGGGCGCTCGGGCACGGGATGCCCGTTGCGGTGGTGCAGTTCATTAAGGGGGCGTGGGAGCCGGGAGAGGCGAAGCTGCTGCAATCGATGTCGTCCGATCTCGTAGAGTTTTACGCGATGGGGGAAGGCTTCACCTGGGAAACGCAAGATTGGGAGCGCGATCGCGCCAAAGCCACTGAAGCGTGGCACAAAGGCTTAGATTTAATAACTGCCGACCGCGCGCGAGTGGTGCTGCTCGACGAAATTAACGTCGCGCTCAAACACGGCTATTTAGAAGTCGATGCCGTTCTAGAAGGCTTGAATCGAAAGCCCGCTGACGTTCACGTCGTGTTAACGGGTCGGGGTGCGCCCCCAGCGTTGATCGATGCTGCCGATTTGGTCACAGAGATGCAGCTCGTTAAACATCCCTTTCGCGAGCAGGGCGTTAAGGCGCAAATCGGGATGGAGTATTAGTGGCGATCGCGATCGCCGCCCCCGCCAGCGGCAGCGGCAAAACTACGCTCACTTTGGCAATTTTGGCCGCTTTGAAACGGCGCGGACATTCGGTGGCTTCGTTCAAAGTGGGGCCGGACTACATCGACCCCACATTTCACTCGGCAGCGACGGGAGCACCCTGCCGCAATCTCGATCCTTTTCTCACGTCGGAAGCATACGTCCGCCGCTGCTTCGCCCACCATTGCCGCAACGCCAGCGCCGCCGTCGTTGAAGGCGTAATGGGATTGTTCGACGGCAAGGCAGGTACGTTTGGGTTTGCCAGCACCGCCCACGTTGCCAAACTGTTGCAGCTTCCCGTCGTGTTGGTGCTCGATGCCGCCCGGATGGGAAATTCTGCCGCCGCGATCGCCTACGGCTTCCAGCATTTCGATCCTGAGGTTCAAATCGCGGGCATCATTTGCAATCGCGTCGGATCTCCCCGCCATGCCGAGATTTTGACTGAGGCGATCGCTCCCTTGGGCATTCCTTTCCTCGGCTGCATTCCTCCCGCTCCAGACATTCAGCTCCCCAGCCGTCACCTCGGCCTCATACCCGCCGACGAGACGGACACGTTACCTGACCTCTTCGATCGCCTCAGCTACCTTGCCGAAACGCACCTCGACTGGGATCGACTTCTGCCGCTGCTCGCTCCGCCGCCGTCTTCTCGCTCCGAGCTGTGGGACGACCTACCCGAGATCTCGGGTTCGCCGCGCATTGCCGTCGCTCGCGATCGCGCCTTCAATTTTTACTACGCCGACAATCTCGACCTCCTAACTCGCCTGGGAGCCGAACTCGTCTACTTTTCCCCGCTCGCTGACGGCTTCGAGATTGCCAATACCTGCGACGGCCTTTATCTCGGCGGCGGCTTTCCCGAACTGTGGGCGGCAGGGCTATCCGACCAATGGCGATCGCGCCCCTTGCGCGAGGACATCCCGATCTACGCCGAGTGCGGCGGGCTGATGGTGTTGGGGCGATCGCTCCGAGATCTAAACGGAGTCGCGCACGAGATGGCAGGGCGATTTCCGTGCGATGTCACCATGACAAAAAAACTCACTCTGGGATATCGAGACGCGATCGCCCGAATCGATACCCCCTTGTTGCAAGCGGGCGATCGCGTCCGAGGCCACGAATTTCACCACTCCACCTGCACGCCATCTCCTCGACCGATTTATCAATTCGAGCGCGATCGCGAAGGCTGGAGCAACGACCTCATTCACGCTTCGTACCTCCATTTGCACTGGGGCGCGCAGCCGTTCGTCGTGCGTCGCTGGCTCGAACGGTGCGTTTCTGAATCCCGAAGGCGATCGCTACAGTTGACTGCGCCCGCGATGAACTAAGCGATCAGCATATTCATTCCAGCGAATGCCCGAGTGCGCCGCCACCCACTCCAACTGAGCGTAAGGGCAGATTTTTTTGAGGGCGGCGAGCTGTTTGACCAAATCGAGGTTGGCGATCGCCCCCTTACTGCGCTTCCAGCCTCGCTTTTCCCATCCCGCCATCCAGTCGTTGTAGGTCTGCACGCATAGCTTTGAGTCTGCATAGATAGTTACTGAGTCTGGGCTGGGATCGTTGAGGCTTACAGCGCGATCGCGGCAGTACGTCAGCGCATTGATAATCGCCGTCAGCTCCATGCGATTGTTCGTCGTATCCGGTTCGCCGCCGCAATATTCGGAAATCGCGCGATCGGCTTCCACCACCACAAATCCCCAGCCGCCAGGGCCGGGATTGGGCGAACATCCACCATCTGTAAAAATACCTGAATCGTAATGGCGGGTTGAAAGAGCGGCCAAGTCTTGCGTCCTCGATTGCAGCCTCCGCAGCATAGTCGAGTCGATCGAGGGTGGCAACAGCTTCGACAGCAATCACACCTCATCAAATAAGAGCATTACTCAGTAGCAAGGCTCCCAAATACGACCGACCTGTCAGTAAATGCTCCGAAAGATCGCGAAAATCTTTTTCACCATCCGATATCCGTTACCCCCGTCAGAGCAAGGTCTTTGCTCATTTCAGGTATGTCGATAAACGTCAATCATTGACATAAAAATCCCCCAGAGGCGAATCCAGGGGAGGAGTGGTGTGTTGAGGTGATGAATGAATTTAGTATAAACCTAGTACGAAGAAACGGGTAGTGTGGAGGCGAGCAAAATCAATGGCTCTGCGCAACAAATGGAAATGCACTGCTGAAAACTGACCTCCGTAGAAAAACGGAATTTGCCGCAGTCGCTTTGCACCCCAAATATGGACTGATGTGAAGCTCACATGAACTTCACGCGCTAGATATGGATGAGTAACCGACGATTGCCACGTTCAACTGGCTAGCGGTAGCGCCAGATCGAGAGCGTCGTAAAGGCGGCGCATGTCGCAATTCTTAAGAATAAGTTCCTGAATGCAACGAACCTTAACTGCCTCGTGCAGGCGCACCTGGCCGAACACGCGCTCGATGCGTTCGACCGTGGTGAGGGTGTCGAGATCGACGGAGAGAATGGGGACTTCGAGTTCTTCCGCGCGCGAGAGAATCAAGGCGGAGGGGGGCAGTTGTCCGGTCAGGATCAGGCAGTGGGTGGAGGTTTCTAGCGCGGCAAGCTGGATGTCAGTGCGATCGCCGCCTGTAATTACAGCTTGGTGCTGGGCTTTGCGGAAGTATTTCAGCGCTGAGTTCACGTTCATCGCACCGATGGTGAATTCTTCGACCATCAAATCGAGGCGATCGCCACAGCAGAGAATGCGCGCTTCCAGTTGGTGAACCAGTTCTCCCACGCTGATGCTGCGCAAAATTCGGTTGGTGGGCAGAACCCCCAAGATGGGAATGCCACGCTGTTCCAAAAAGGGCACGATCTCGCCGTTCACTGTGTCTAGCTCGTCTGCGGGCACGTCGTTCACGATGACACCGGCGAGGTGGTGTTGGAGCTGTTGGCGCGCGACGAGCAGAGAATCTGCAATCAAGATGGAATCGTAACGGGCGATCAGAACGACTTTGGCACCGATGCGATCGGCCATATGTTGGAGCGACATGCCGAATAATTCGCCTTCGTGTAGCGTTCCTGGCCCCTCCAGCAAAACGATATCGGTGTCGATGTCGCGACCGTAGGAGGATAATGCCTCAGCAAACGGCTCGGTGTCGGGATTGGCGATGCGATCGCGGATGGCGGCTTCATCGAGGCGCAGCAAAACAGGGGGAATCTCTTCAGCAGAGAGTTCGAGTGTATCGGCCATAAACTGGATGTCGGGATCGAGACCGTCGCTGAGGCAGTCCCCTTCCATGCAGGCTCCAATGGGCTTGCCATAGGTGACGCGCAGCCCGTCGCGCCGCATGAATTCTGCTAGTCCCAAAATGGCAGCCGATTTCCCACTGTAGGCTTCGGTCGAGCCAATCAATACCGTTCGAGCTGCCAAGGTTGCCTCCTTTACCAGCACCTGCGTCACTAACGTCCAGAGTTTTGCGAGCTAGCGTTCGGGAAAGGCGATCGCGAGGGGTCTCCTCGCACTCTCGCGCAGGGCGCATCTGAGATGCACGTATGAGAATGATGCGCGTGCGCGTGCGACACGGTACGGGAGTAATGGGCATACAGTACCGATACCGATAATGCGCGAATGCCAAGCCCGACTGTCGATCTAGACCCAATGGAATCTGGATATTGGTTTGATGGTATCCGGATTTCGGCGCGCGGTGACAGACTCACCTGGGTTTGTTTGAATTTGCAAGTTCGATTTGATAAGTCTCATTCGACCAGCCTAAGAAACAATAAGCTCCTGCTTCGTCCCAAAGTGAGGCGGATAGAATCGTTTGCGTTACGGAGACAGGCGCGTTTCGAGCTGAATTGCTGCTTTGAAGTGCGTTTGCGTTCGTAGCCACGCCCAACATTGCATGGAGACGCAGTTTTCCAGTGCATTCCTGCCATTGCGGTTGGCTGGCTGGAAAATTCGGAAGAGTTTATGACTGATACGACCAAAGTGGCCGTTCTGCTGTGCGGATACGGCGAGGTTGAAGAGTACTCCGAGTTTGCCGATTACAACGAACGCGCCCTCCGGCTGTTAGCGTCGAAGTTTATCAAGTTTCCCGATTTTTCCATTCCCTGGCTGGCGAAGTTTCTCGGAGCGAGCGATCGCCGCGAGTGGGGACAGCAAGATCGCTACACGTCTCCCCATAACGATATTTTTGAAGCGCAGCGCGCTGGCATTGAAACCGCTTTGCAGGCACAGTACGGCGATCGCGTAGCGGTTTTCAAAGCCTTCAACTTCTGCGAGCCGCACCTTCCGCATCAAGTGTTGGAGCAGGTGCGCGAGCAGGGCTACGAACGGATTTTGATTTATCCCCTGCTAGTGGTTGATTCCGTGTTTACCAGCGGACTCGCCCTCGAACAAATCAATAGTGCTTTAGGGGAAGATTGCGGCTGGGTGCAGGGGATGCGCTATCTGCCCAGCTTCTTCGAGCGGGCTGAGTATCACCAGCGCATGGCCGACCACGTGCGCTCTCGCTTACAGGATTTGCAGGGAACGTATGCGTCCTCTCAAATTGGCATTCTGCTGCTGGTTCACGGTTGCCCCCACGATGCCAAGGGTTACGAGAGCGGCATTCGGGAAAGCGAAGCGCTCTACTATTCCGTGCGCGATCGCCTCATCCAGGAATTTCCGCTCGTCTCGATCGCCTGGATGAACCACGACACTCCGGGGCAGTGGACGACGCCTGATGTCAACTTGGCGGCTGAGAATCTGTTGAAAACGGGGGCGCGGGCGCTGATCTTCGCCCCGATTGGTTTCGTGACGGAAAACCACGAAACCATGCTGGACGTGGGCTACAGCATCAAGAAGTTCCAGAATCGAGCCGAGTGCTTGCATCTGGACTGCCTGAATGAAGATCCGGGTTTCTTGCAAATTGCCGCGAATTGGGTTGCCCCCCTGATCGACGAGCTGCTTGCGGTCGAACTGCACGCCCATCGCGGGTCGGAGTTCGAGATTTTGCCCCCGGTGGGAACGCTGCCCAATCGCAATTTGACTTTGCACGAGCGCTTGCCCGTTGCGGCGGCTCACGGCCACAGTCATTCCCACAGTCACGGCGGGCACTCCCATAGCCATGGCGGGCATCACCATCACCACTAGGGTTTGAAATCAGGAGAAGGCGATCGCCTTTCCCACTCGAAACACGAAGAAAGGGCAGACCGTGAGGTTTGCCCTTTCTTCTTTTAGAAGCTGATGTCAGATGGCCTGAAACTTACTCGGTGGTATTTCCGCTAGGAACGCCAACGAAGTCGGGGTAGGCCACGTTGCCGTGTTCGCCCATATCCAAGCCAGCCATCTCCTCTTCTGCCGTGACGCGCAACCCAATGGTCGCCTTAAGCAGGAAGAACAGCGCTAAGCAGGTGACGAAAGGCCACAGGAAGTACACCAAAGCCCCTACGAGCTGGACGCCAAGCTGTCCCCAGGTCATGTCGGCAGCGTAGTTCGCATTGGCAAGGGGAGGAATGCCACAAGCGATCACGCCCCAGATACCGCAAGTGCCGTGGACAGAAGCCGCGCCCACCGGATCGTCAATTTTGAGCACGGTTTCGATGAACAGCACGGACAGCACGACCAGAACGCCAGCGATCGCGCCGATGATGATGGCGCCAGGAGGGCCAACGCTATCGCAAGGAGCCGTGATGCCCACTAGACCGGCCAGCGCGCCGTTGCCACCGAAGGTCATATCAGGCTTTTTGAAAATTGCCCAAGACGTAAACATCGAACCCAGAGCGCCTGCGGCTGCGGCTAGCAATGTATTCGCGGCAATCCAGCCGATGTCGGGAGCCGCCGTCGTGGTCGAACCGGCGTTAAATCCAATCCAGCCCACCATCAGGATGAAGACACCCAGCATGCCGATCGGCAGGTTGTGACCGGGAAGCGCGCGCGGTTCGCCAGTGGAGCTGTATTTACCAACGCGAGGCCCAATCACCCAAGCACCAGCCAGTGCTGCTGCGCCCCCGACGAGGTGAACCACGCCCGAGCCAGCGTAGTCGAGGTAGCCCATATTCTCCAACCAGCCAGCCGTGCCGCCGTTGTAGTCGCCGAACAAGCCGTTCCAGGCCCAGCCCCCCGAAATCGGGTAGATGATGCCGGACAGTGCCAAAGAATAAATCAGGTAAGCCGAGAACTTCGTGCGTTCGGCCATCGCGCCAGAGACGATCGTGGCGGCGGTGGCGGCGAACACCATTTGGAACACGAAGAACGTGAACGGCCAGCCGTCGCCTGTGCCTGCAGCGTCGAGCGCTTTGGCAAAGCTGAAAGCATACCAATCGCCGCCGACGAGCCCGGAAGAAGCACCGAACATGAGACCGAAGCCGACGAACCAAAACGCGCAAGCCCCGATGGAGAAGTCCATCAGGTTTTTCATCATGATGTTGGCGGCGTTTTTGGAGCGGGTGAAGCCGCACTCCACCATCGCAAAGCCTGCCTGCATGAAGAACACTAGCGTTGCCGCCACTGCTGTCCAGACGATGTTGGCGTTGGCTTGCACTTCTTCTGCCGTTTGCGCCATGGCCGGTTCGTTGCCGAGTGCCAACCATGCCACTGCCGCGATCGCCACGCCCGTCAATGCTGCGGGCAGGCGTTTAGCGCGAAACCACAGCCTCGGATCGGCTGCCTTCCAATCTACAGTCATGCCAAATCAACCTTGTTAACTACACGAGTTCCAGTCATTCATTCAGGTATGCCTGCCCCGACCTGACGCGGGGGCAACCGCAGCTCGCGATCGCCACAACTCGCTCAAATGTTTGAGGATATCTAGAGATATTGGTCTCAAAGCATTAGAGCGCGTCGCTATCTTCTTCACCCGTCCGAATGCGGATGACATTACTGACAGGGGAGACAAAAATCTTGCCATCGCCGATCTCGCCCGTGCGAGCGGCAGACACGATTTTTTCCACCACGGTGGCCACGAGGTCGTCATCAACGACGACTTCTAGCTTTAGCTTTTGCAAAAACTCAACCGTGTATTCCGAGCCGCGATACCGTTCGGTCTGTCCCTTTTGCCGACCAAAACCGCGCACTTCATTGACGGTCATGCCGACGATTCCGGCGTTGACCAACGCAATCTTGACTTCATCGAGCTTGAATGGACGGATGACGGCCTCAATCTTTTTCAAGACGAACCCTCCTGTAAACTCCCAAAGCAGAACTTCAGGATTGTGTATTTCTAGCACCGTGACAAGGGGTGTTTTGTAGCGACAGATACAGTTCTATGGCGGACTGGTTGGTTCGCTAACGAACGCTTCTGGAATGTCAAGAGCGACATATGCAGAAATTGCAACTCCCAAGCGTTGTCAATCCACTTGACGGATGTATGCAATCCTACAGCAGCTTTTTTGAAAGAGCCGCGAGGAAACTTGCCAATTGCGAGTGAAACAGAAAGGACGGAGTCAAAATGCGATCGCCTTTGGTCTCAGCAAAGCCGCGAGCGCGCCTGAACGTCTTTGCCACGCAACCATTTCACTCGCACAACTGTATATGTGTATGTGCCGCTGACTAACGAACCACGAGCACCGAAAAGCGTTGCCCCAGTGCTGAGGCAAGGAGAAAATACCTGAGCGATCGGGATGACAGGATTCGAACCTGCGACCCCCTCGTCCCGAACGAGGTGCGCTACCAAGCTGCGCTACATCCCGGCAAAGATCGACAATGGATAATGCCAGCCACAATCCTACATTAGATCGATCGGATAGATCGGGAGATCGATCGGACTGAATGACTTTAGAAAGAGGAAATCTATCGGCTGTCA
>JBCBTL010000060.1:0-8751 GCA_039818705.1 Cyanobacteria bacterium J06639_1 | reverse complement strand
GATGCCTTGAAGTGGCTGCGCTCCACTACCAGAGCGGCCTCTCAGAGCAGTTGCGGCAGCCTCCTGCAAAAGCGGCTCTAGTGCCTGCCTGCGAGCCACCAACGTTTGAATCATCGGGCTGGACTCGGCGAAGCGAGTCCGCTCGCTCTTAATTTCAGCGTCAATTTGGTCGATTTGCGATTTGAGGGACTGGTACTCTTGCGAACTGCTCAGCGCCTCTCCAGCCGTCGCCACTTCGGGAGCCGTCTCTCCATTTTCATAGCCCAACTGTGACTGCAAGCGCTCGTAGGTGGCACTTGAAGCGGTGATATCGATTTCTAGGGTGTCCTGGCGCTGCTCGATACTGGCAATTTCAGCCGCGAGCTGGCCGCCCCGCGAGTCGGGATCGTAAATGTTGTATCGCTGGCGAAACTCTTTGACCTGCTCGCGCAGGCTTTCGGTGCGCGCGCGCAGCTCTGGCAGCTTGTTTTCGACAAAGTCGATCCCCTGCTGAACGTTAACCCGCGCTTGGGTTTGACCGTAATCTAGGTAAGCTGCGCCCACGCGATCCAGAACGGCCTTCACTCTCTCTGGGTTGGGATTCTGATAGGTGACAATCAAAACGTCTGTGTCGCGAGCCAGACGGATATTGAGGTTCCCAGCTAAGTCCCCGAAACCAATGTTCGGATACTCGTCTTTAAGATCCGCGACCACTGGATTGAGCACCAGCTTACTACGCAACACCTGAATGAGCGTGCTGTAGCTGAGTGGATCCTGCTTCTCGACCGGAATGTTGCCCGAGCGAGCTGCGCCGTCTCTGGAAATATTGACCAGCATTAGAAACTGAGAGTTGTACTGAGGCACAAGCCGAAGCGCGCGCCACCAAGCTCCGGCGCTCACTACAGCCGCAATCCCCAAAACGATCCACCAGCGGCGGCGAGCCACCTGCAAAATGCCTCCCAAACCACCGCCACCCGAACCGGGCTCGTCCGGCTGAGGCCCGCCGCTGTAAGAGCCACCGTAGTTGGGGTAGTACGATGGAGCTGCCAGCGGGTCAGCCTGATGCGGCACGATGGCATCGCGCGCAGATTGAAACGGGTAAGACTGCTCTGAAGCCATGACAAGCCCCTATACAACTCCAAACAATTGCTAGCCAACGATCTTCAACGATCCTACCGAGCGACTTGAGAGTCCATGCACGGACTCCCTTGTCATTCAAACTCATGCGCCATCCAAACTCGCGTGTAACCCACTTTGGCGGCAATGCGAGTTTTCAGGCGTAGCCTAACGTCACTCGAAATCTTTACTATTGATGAATCTAGCTTAAGAATATTGTATCGGCGTGCCCTTGCTGGCGATCGCGTCGCGACGGAATACAGCAGCGCAGGCGGATCGACTATCTCCCAGCATGTCGAGTGAAGATCATCCGGCAGACCGAGCAACCAACACTACTTCGGGCATCATAGCGATCTGCAACAGACACTTCAGCCCGAACACTGGCGTGAGATGTCACCATATTAAGTCTTTTCTCGCGAAAATACTTATTTTTTATCCACAAGAATGAAAATTTCACACCAGTCGCAGTGGATTTATGCCGGTTTGGGCGCAGGTGTGGATGCTGTCGTCGAGGGGCTGTAACTGATTGCTGGAGAGCCTTTGAGGTTACGGGCTAACACCGTCACTCGTATCCTCACAGGCGATCGCGAATTTGCGTATAGTTTCCGAGACGGTTGCTTATTTCCGTAAATTCGGGTACTGTACGTACGTGGCTCAAATGCTGCGGCTACTTACGTCAATAGAGAGCGCTTCTGTTAGGAGAGGTCTCAAAGACTGTAGTTGCGGTCACGAAGGTTCCAAGACTGTTCGTGATACTGTATGGGCTACATTGAGAGTCTTGTTTGAGTAACGAGCCAATTGAGCGAGCTTCTGTTCTTGATGTAGCTGGAGTGATTCAAGATGAGATTGACAAAGTTGGGTTCTGTCGCAGCCGCTTCGGCGATTGCGGTTGGAGCCTCTCTAAATGCAGGTGCAGCTAGCGCTGCACTGATCGGACAATACGATTTCGCAGGTTCGCTGTTCTTTAGCGTCAACGCCTTCGACTTCATCACCGAGCCTGGTGATGGTGGTGATGGTTCACCAAGTCCCGGTATCGCAGGTTCTTACACCACTGGTTTCAGCGACTTCGGGCCTTCGGGTTCGTTCGGCAGTATTGAGGATCTGTGCCGTCCTCCCTTTGCCTGCCCCGTTGTTCCCTCCCAGACTGAGCCTTTAGCGGATTTCTTGGTATTCGATGACGGTTCTTTCGATTTGGAAACCGTTTCGGGTCCCGATATTTCTACGTCTGGCAGCTTCACGACGGTTCAGTTCGACGTGACGGGTACTTTCATTGATGGTTCTGACCTGTCTACGTCTGCAGGTAGCGGTCGTTTTACCTCTCAGATTCCTAACAGTTCCTTCCAAGGTCCTGACCTGATTGCGTTCTTGGCAGGCGAAGGTCCCGGATTCTTCGTTGGTCCCCAGACCTATTCTGCAACCTTCACCGCTGTGCCTGAGCCTGCTACTACTGCTGGCTTGATCGCTGCTGGTGCAATGGGTTTTGCCGCTCGCATGCGTAATAAGAAGAAGCAGGCTGCTGAGGCTGATTCTTCTGAGGCATGAGATTTGACTTTGCGTTCCGACTGGAGCGCTTAGGTTATTTCTTCAATGTTGGGGGGCAGCGCTTGTCGCTGCCCTTTTTTATGCGGATATTTAGCTACGGCTTGCAGGCAGAGCCTCGATAGGTATAACCCACTAGTTCTGGCAAGTTTTGCAGGGAAAAGCAATCTAAAGGGTCGATCTCCCAATCATGCTTGGCAATCTCTGCGGAGATGTTGCGATTGAGATGGCAACCATCCACGAGGGCCTGCTGAACTGGAGTCAGTCGATGCTGCCAGACTCGAACGCTGGCACGAGGACTCAGGCCGTGTTCGATAAATAAGAAGGAACCACCAGATTGGAGTACTCGGTAAATTTCGGCAAGAGCGCGATCGAGGCGGCGAATGCTGCAGAGCGTCCACGTACTGACGACGCAATCGAACGAGCGATCGCGGAAAGGCAAGTTTTCCCCATTCGAGATCTGACGCTCGATCGGAAATCCGGCAGCGGCTATGCGGCGCTCTGCTAAAGCGGATGTTCCTGGATTGATGTCGATACCGACGAGATGCGTCACTCGTTCGGGAGAGTAATGGGGTACGTTAAGACCCGTGCCGAAGCCGATTTCAAGTATCCGACCGGACGCGCGGGCCAGGAGCGATCGCCTTTGTTCTGTAAACACGTCTGCAGCCATGACCCAATCGAGCAGACTGGGCAATACGGCGCGAGAATACCAACCCATCGGAATGCCTAAAGAAGGATAACTTCATCTTGACAGTGGATGGCGCTGCCAATGTTTTGGGCTGACACTTGCGTGTTGGTTGTCAGTCGATACAGATGTTTGAAGCGATCGCTTTGCGCCCACTGAGGGTTCGTTGCTCGACGACGTTCCGTAAAAATGCGTTGAAATTGGGAATACGCTTCGCCTGTTTCGGGATCTCGCGTAGGAACGACACAGCGATCGCAAGGATTGAGTCCGTCAAAGTCAACTGCTCCGACTCGAAACGAGACAGGGCGATCGCCTGGATCGACGAGGGTATCTTCCCAAAAGGCGGGCGCACCGCCAATTTCGATATTGGCTCGAAAGCGCTTGCGGATCTGTTCGATGCTCAGTTCTGGATACCAATCCGCGATCGCGCTGAGCGAGCTTTCGGCAATGAACGTCGGCCCTGGTCGCTTGGTATCGTCGGGAAATCCGAGTTCTCCATTGCGCGCGAGGCGAGCGGGTTGCTGGAAAAAATGAGTGAACCAGTCTTCTAGGTGCGATCGCTCTGCGTCCAGATGAAAGACCTGTCGCTCTGGCTTGTCTTGCACTCCTAGGCTCACTGTGCGAGCAGCTAGGTCGAAACTGGCTCGGATCTTATGAATAGAAGCAGTTCGTTTGGCATTGATGTAGCGATCGCGATCGTCCAGAATGGCGAATTCGCGATCGCCTGCTAACGCACCGCTCGGCAGTACTCGAACGCGATCGACTGAAACCCCATCGAGAGATTTGATCGGGTAAAGCCAGATTTTCGAGACGAATGCCATCGCGGTTTAGCTCCAGACAAGACGTGGCTACGCCAAGACTTTGCGCAACGCCCCTTGAACCACAACGAGCGCAACGACGACGAACGCAGCCAAGGCTCCCAAAGCACCGGCCAGGGACAGATCGCCCCACGGAGCTTGCAGTACGATGTCCGTCCACGTCCAATCGGCATGGGCGTACAGGTAGCGAATCGGCTCGATCGCGTGGGTGAGCGGATTCAAGCTGGCAACCCATTGCAGCCAATTGGGCATGAAGGAGAGGGGCGCGAGGGCAGTGCTGGAGAAAATCAGAGGCAGGTTGACGAGGAAAATCAAGGCCAGCAGTTCGGCGTGACCGGGCATGGCAAACGCTAATCCCAGACTGAGGGCGGTAAAGCCAAGCACTAGCAGAGCAACGATCGCCGTCATAATGCCCAGACCCGCGAGATTGGGGATGCCTGCACCGAGGAGATAACTCGCCCCAACGATGGTGGCAGTCTGAACGAGTGCCATGCTGACGATGAAAAAGGCAGAAGCCAGCACGATGGAGAAACGCGAGGCAAGGGGCGCGACGAGGAGGCGATTGAGAAAGCCGAACTCGCGATCGAAAAGGACGGGTACGCCTGCGTTAAGCGCGCCGCCGAAGGCCGTGAAGACGATGACTCCAGCGCCCAAAAACTGCGTGTAGGAGCGACCCGCGCCAAATAGATCCTGAGGTGCGTTTTGAAACAGCGCGCCGAACAGCAGCAGCCACAGAAGGGGTTGAATGACTCCGGCCACGAACGTGGTCGGGCGGCGCTGGAGCTGAATGAACCAGCGCCGCGTGAGGGCAAACGTCTCTTGCCAAAACTCAGGCGAGAGCAGACCGGGGAGCTGAGCGTCTGAAACAGGAATCAGCCCGTCAGCCGGAAGATTTGAGGTTGTAGATGCTTGGCTCATGATGGATGTCGTGCAACTGGACAGTCGAGATGTTTGAAAGGGGGCGCGAAGGGAGATCGCCACTTACTTTTTTTTCTTGCCAGCGGGTTCGGCTTCGGCAGCCGCGAGTTCCGCATCGTTGAGGGTTTGTCCTGTCGCGGCGAGGTAAACGTCGTCTAAGCTGGGTCGCGAGTAGGCCAGGCTGAAGATAGGCAAGCCGACTTCGTCGAGCGTTCGCCGAACTTGGCCGACCGCTGCGGCTTCATCTATCGTAACGAACAGATTGAGCGCGTTGCCCTGAGAACTGTTGATCGCGCTGGTTTGGACGAATTCGAGGGCATTGAGAGCCTCTAGAGCGCGCTCGGCATCGGGGCGAGGGGTGAATTCCTCCACCCGAAGCGTAAGGCGATCGCCCCCCACCGTGTCTTTGAGTTCGGCGGGCGTGCCTTCGGCAATGACATTGCCTTTGTCGATGATGGCAACGCGATCGGCCAAAGCGTCGATTTCTTCTAAGTAGTGACTGGTGATGAGCACCGTCACCCCCCGCGACTTCATCTCGCGCAAGAAATCCCAGATGGCGACGCGACTTTGGATGTCTAACCCAACGGTGGGCTCGTCCAATACCAAAACTTTGGGTTGATGTAACAATCCGGCGGCCAAATCTAGACGCTTGCGCAAGCCCCCGGAGTACGTGCCCGTACGCTCGTCGGCGCGATCGCTCAGCCCCAGCAAATTCAGGACATTGTCGATGCGATCTTGGGCTTCCGCTCGCTTCATGTGATAGAGGTCAGCTTGAAGTTTCAACAGCTCGCGTCCCGTCAGCACTTTATCTAACGCCACCTCTTGGGCGACGTAGCCCAGCCTTTGGCGCACGGCACGGGGATTTTTCAGCACGTCGATCCCGCAGACTTCCAGCAGCCCCCCATCTGGGCGCTGGAGCGTACACAGACATCGCAACGTAGTCGTTTTGCCCGCTCCGTTCGGACCGAGCAACCCAAAAATTTGGCCGGATTCGACCGCAAGAGATACGTTCTCGACAGCGGTAATCGAACCGTAGCGCTTCTGTAAATTCTCAATCCTGATCGCTGCTTGCATGACGCGATCGCCCTCCCATTGGCAATTCGACCGTTCTGTTTAAGGCTATCAGTTCCATCCTGTTGCGCTCGGAAATGTTGCGCCCTCTCGGATTTCGAGCGATCCCGGCGAGTCCCAGACCTGAGGGTGCCGGATGTCATTCCCGAAAAGATCGTCTAAACTCCACTACAGGTGAGGAGTGAACGACGAAAAGAGGCGGCGAAGACGGAACGTGGATAGTCTTGGCCTCCTCTTTTTGTTTTAGATCCCATTGCTGACGAGTGCGAACGACAGCGGGTCGAAGCAGCACCCTGCGTTTGGATCGATCGGATGTTCGGACACATCTCGTGCTTGGAAAAATCTCGTGCTTAGACACGTTACATGCCCGGAGACGTCAGGCGGCACGCTAACGTAAAGACATGTAAACAATCGTCGGCACTTTCTTAGGAACTCGTCATGACATCTTCACCCTCTTCGGAAACTAGCTCTCCACAGACGGAGGTTGCTCCCGTCGTCGAAGCAGAGGGCACGACCGAATCGAAGCTTAGCGATCGCTACATGGCGAAGCCTACCGATAGCTACACCAAGCTCGCCATGCGGAATATGGTGCGACGCGGTGGAACGTCTTTATTTCACTTTGCTTTAACAACGCTGGCTGTCTTGGGAACTCTAGTAGGGTTGTCGGTTGCCTTCCATTAGGGGCGCGGCTACAGTCGGCTCTAGCCGTTAGCTGGTAGGTGTGATTTAGGTCACTTCTTTCTCTGCCAGTTTTACTTAAGGTAACGGCGGTGCCGTAGTGCTGCCGAACGAGGCTAGTATTTTCTCAGACGGGGATGGAGGACTTCACTTACATGTCCGACGCACTCGAACTCTACGTAAGATGTGACGCGCCTGTCCCCGTGTCTGACCTGCAGTGGCGCGAGTGGTTGACGAGATGGCTTCAAGCCCTGAATGTCTCCGAGCCCTGTGAGATTTCACTCATGTTTACCGACGACGAAGCGATTCAATCGCTCAACCGTCAGTATCGGCAGATCGATCGCTCCACGGACGTTTTGGCGTTTGCGGCGCGCGAGTCTCTCATCCCGGATTTGCTCGGTACTCCAGATTTGCCTCAAGGGGTGTCTGATGTTACAGGTTTTTTACCGTTTGTAATGTTAGGTGATATTGTTGTGTCCGTAGCGACCGCCGAAAGGCAGGCGATCGCGCAGCAGCACTCGTTGACTGAAGAACTGGCTTGGCTGGTGGCTCACGGGTTGTTGCATTTGTTGGGGTGGGATCACCCTGACGAGCGGAGTTTGCAGCAGATGATTCGCCAGCAGCGCGAATTGATTGAGTCCGTCCAACTTTGCCAGGTGGTGTGACGTATGGCTAACCTCTCGGGACTTTCCTCGCGACCCCAGGTTGTCTCTTCCAATCGCGTGAAAGAGCGATCGGCGGCTAAGGCAGAGACGAGCAACGTGCGCCCCATTCCTGGAATGCCACCCCAGCCGAAGCCCTGGATGGTGGCGGAGACGCTGCAACAGAGTTTTCAGTACGCGGGCAACGGGGTCACCTACGCTTTCCGCACGCAGCGCAACTTTCGCATTCACGCAGGCATGACGGCACTGGCGTTGAGCCTGGGGCTGGGCTTGCATTTACCTGCTGCCGAACTCGCCATCATTGGCATCACCTGCGGATTGGTGATGGCTATGGAGCTGATGAACACGGCGGTTGAAGCCGTGGTCGATTTGACGGTGGGCGATCGCTACCACGAACTCGCCAAGGTTGCGAAAGACTGCGCCGCGGGTGCGGTGCTCGTGACAGCCGGGATTGCGATTTTGGTGGCATCACTGCTTCTGCTACCCGGCTTGATGCGGGTGGTGTTGGGCTAGCGCCCGGCTTAGCTGTCTTCGCTATTTTCTTCTTGAAGGCGGATGTTCTGGCGACGAGCGTGGGGAGATAGATCGCTTTCGTCGTAGATCTCGCCGACGAGTTCTTCGAGCAAATCTTCGAGGGTTAGCAGGCCGAGCGTGCCGCCGAATTCGTCTACCACGATCGCAATGTGGTGGCGGGTTCGCAACATGGTTTTGAGTAGAGGCGCGACAAGCTGCGAGTCGGGGACGAAGTACGGGGGACGCATCACGTCTGCGACGTTGATATTGCCGCGTTCGTTTAAGTAGCGCACGGCTCGTTTGAGGTGGATGATGCCAACGATTTCGTCTTTAGACTCTTCCTGGACGGGGATGCGGGAGTAGCCGCTGGCAAGACATAGATCCACTACGTCTTGCAGCAAAGCTTCTTTATCGATGGTTTGCATTTGGACGCGCGGGACGGCGACATCGCGGGTTTTGAGGGAGTCGAGGGCGAGTACGCCGCTCAACAGTCGGCGCTTTTGCCAGTCGATGCGGCCTTCGCGTCCGAGAATCTCGACCAGCAGGGCGATGTCGCGCACGGAGCCGAAAGAACTGCTGTTCGGCAGCGAGAGGCGACGGGCGACGAACTGAACTAACCACTCGAATAGGGTGACGACGGGGCCGAGCACTTGGGCGAGCCAGTTGACGGGGCGGACGACGGATTTGAAGACGGGGAGGGGGTTGGAAATGGCGACGGTTTTCGGCAGAATTTCACCGAAAATTAGCACCAACAACGTTGTAGACGCCGTGG
>JBCBTL010000059.1:0-8778 GCA_039818705.1 Cyanobacteria bacterium J06639_1 | reverse complement strand
CTTTGAGAATCCCCAACATGCCGACGAGTAGATCGACCGAGCGATCGCTACACAGAGCAACGAGGCGATCGCTTCCCACCCCCAAAGAGCGCAGGTGTCGAGCCAGACGATTGGCACGCTCGTTCAACTCTCGATAGGTCAGCGATCGCTCGCCATCCACCACCGCGATCACGTCGGGAGTGCGTCGCATCTGCTGCTCGAATAGCTCGTGTACGCAAACTTCTGCATCTACGTGCAGAGCCGGAGCGCGGCTGGTTTGCAGAATGGCGTTAACGTCCGACTCGGAGAGCAACGCCAGTTCCGAGAGACGGCGGGTGGGGTGAGCGACGATGTCGGTCAGCATCGTTTGGAAATGCTGCGCGATCGCGGCGATCGTGGCGGAGTCGAATAAATCGGTGCTGTACTCGAACACGCAGGTTAACCGTCGGTCGATTTCGGCCATATCCAGGCTGAGATCGACGCGGGACGTGCTGTGGCTGACGGGGATGGGTCGTAACTGCAATCCGGCAAAGTCCAGCGACTTTTGCATCGGCGTTTGGTGCAGGGCAAACCACACCTGGAACAGCGGGTTGCGACTCAGATCGCGTTCGGGCTGGAGCGTTTTCACCAGCACGTCAAACGGCAGCTCTTGGTGAGAGAGCGCCGCCACTGTCGTCTGACTGACCTGCTGCAACAGGGTGGTAAATGCGGGATTGCCTTGCAGGGACGATCGCAGCAGCACCGTGTTGGCGAAAAACCCGATCGCCGATTTCAGTTGAGGGCGATCGCGATTCACCATCGCCGTGCCCAGGGTGATATCGGTCTGGCCGGTGTAGCGGTAGAGCAGCGTGTTGAAGGCCGCGAGCAACGTCACGAAGAGGGTGCAGTTTTGGGCTTGACTGAGCGCTTTGAGATCGCGATACAGCTCGTCGGGCAAGGCCAGCTTGTATTTCGCCCCGGCAAACGACTGCACCGCCGGGCGCGGGCGATCCGTCGGCAATTGCAGCGCCGGACGTTCCCCCGTCATCTGCTGCTTCCAAAAGTCCAGTTGCTCGGCGAACCGCTCCCCCTGCAACCACTGCCGCTGCCACATGGCGTAGTCCGCGTATTGGATCGATAGGTCAGGCAGGGGCGAGGGCAGACCTCGGGAGAAGGCGGTGTAGAGGGCGTGGAACTCGCGGGTGAGAACGCCCACCGACCAGCCGTCAGCCAGGATGTGATGCACGGTGGCGAGCAGGATGTGCCGCTGCGCTCCCAGCAGGATGAGGGTGGCGCGAACGGGGGGGGCGGTATCGAGCTGAAACGGATGTTGCGCGCCTTCGGCGGTCAGCCGCGCGATCGCTTTTTCCCTATCGCGCTCGGGTACGTCCGATAGGTCGGTGGTTATAAGTGAGAGAACGGGAGCGGGGGCGATCGCCTGGGTGGGTTTGCCGTCTGCGGTTTCGACGAAGTAGGTGCGCAGCACTTCGTGACGGCGGACGATTTCGGTGAGGGTTTGCTCGACGGCTGGAACGTTCAGATGGCCGACGATTTCGATGGCGATGGGGGTGTTGTAGGAGGCACTGCCCGGCTGAAGTTTGTCGAGGAACCAGAGACGCTGCTGGTTGAAAGACAGCGGCACGAACGCGGGGCGCGGATGCTGAGGCTGGATTTGACGCTGGCGAACGGCTTCGGACGATTTGCTCGACTGCAATCGCTGCATCAGGAGCTGACGCTTTTCTGGCGATAGGTTGGCAAGTCGGGCCGAGAGGCTCATCGGGTCATCTCCGGGGTGGAACGAGGGAGGGGGCGGGAATGAAGGGCGATCGCGTCAGGATCGCGGGTTACGTCTGGGCGAGCAAAGCGTCTACCTCCTCATCTGAAAGACCTTCAATGTCCGAGAGCGCGGCTGCGAGGCTGGCTTCATCGGTCTGGCGGGCGATCGCTTCCACGATCGTTTCTGCCGATTTCGCCACTGTGGGGGCATCGAAGAAGCTTTGGTAAGACAGATCGAGCTGGAAGGTTTTGCACACCTGCGACACCAGCATCGTGGCGATGAGGGAATCGCCCCCCAGCTCAAAAAATCCGTCGTGAATGCCGATGGGCGACACTCCGATCGCTTGCTCCCACAGCTCGACCAGCGCAATTTCGATCTCGGTGCGCGGCGCGACGTATTCCCCGAGAGAGCTGGGGCGCGACTGCATGGCTCCGCTTGCTTTCGCCTGTTGCGCCGCGATCGCCGCTGCCGTTCGTTCCACCAAAGCGGGAAAATCTTGAGTCGAAACGATCGTCTGGGGCAGTCCTGCCGCCAGCACGCGATCGAATGCGTCTAACCCTTCTTTCGCCGTCATCCCAGCCTGCAACCGCTGCAATACCATGCCAGCGTCGGCGGTCTCGGCTGACATCTCTCCCACATTCCAGATATCCCAGTTCGCAGACTGGACTCGGCATGGGCCGCCCGTGGCGCGATCGCTTGCTAACGCATCGAGGACTGAATTGGCGGCGGTGTAGTTCGCCAGCTCCCAGCCGCCGAGATAGGAAGCGTGAGAGGAGAACAGCAGCAAAAAGTCCAGATCGTCTTGGGGCAGAAGGCGATCGAGCAGGAGCGCTCCTTTGGCTTTGGGGGCTAGAGCAGCCAGCGCAGTATCGGGGTCGAGATCTTGAATTCCAAATTTCTGCCCGGATTGGGCGGCGTGGATGGCTCCGTGGATGGCTCCGAACTGGTCGATCGCGGTGGCGATCGCCGCTGCCATCTGCTCGCGATCGCTCGCGTCGGCAGACAACACCAGTACGGCAGCCCCCTTCTGCTGACAGGCTTGCAGCTTGAGGATTGTGATGCTGGTCGGGTCGTCTTCGCCGTGCTCCTCTAGCCACTGCAACCAATCGGATTCGGGCAGGAACTCAGAGCGTCCGACGAACACCAAATTGGCGCGCGTAGCTTCGGCCAGGCGATCGGCGACGTGCAGACCCACTCTGCCCAAGCCTCCCACCAGCAAATACGTTCCATGTCGGCGCAGTCGCACGGGGTCGCGAACTTCAGCAATGGGCATTGGCTGGAAGGCTGGCACCCACCGATGACTGCCGCGATAGGCGATCGCGGGTTCGTCCGGCGTGACCGCAAGTTCTGCTAGCAACGCTTCAACTAGGTTCGCTCGCAGCAGCGAGCCGTCGGGAGGGCAGACGATATCGATGTGACGCGCCTTCACCTGCGCGTATTCTTGGTTGGCAACACGGCAAAGCCCGATCGCGGTTGCTTTCGCCGGACTCAACCACTCATCCCCCGACACTTTTTGGCTGCCGTTTGCAATAACCGAAAGGTCGAGTGCGCGATCGCCGAGGACGAGCGTGAGGGCTTGCAATAGCAACCCGAGGCTGAGATAGCCGCGCTCCTGGATGTGAGTGAAAGCTTCTAGCTCGGACTCTTCGTCTTCAGTCCCCGTCACCCCCCAAGCGTGAACGACTTTGTTCGGAACGAGCTGGCGATCGCTTAGAGCCGCCACCAACGCTTCGTAATCGGACTTGCAGCCGGGATTGATGACGAACGCGAGCGAGTCTGATTCGTCGTTGGCGATCGCGAATACGTCTCCGGGTTTGACTTCGACAACAATCGCGCCCGCCGCCTTGAGACGATGCCGGATTGAGTCAGTTAACCCCAGTCCATCCGAGAACATCAGCCACTTATCCGACTCCGATGGGGGCGCAGGTTTGGACGTCAGCAGCGATCGCTGCCAAATCGGTACGTAGAACCAGTCGGTCACGTCAGCGCGCTTGTTGCCCGAGGGAGCGGAGGGGGAAGCGATCGCGGGGTGTAGGGTCGATAGCGTCTCAGCCGTGATGCGTTCGGTTGTGTCGATCCAGTGGCGCTGCCGCTTGAAGGGATAGGTCGGCAGCAGTACGCGGCGACGGAATTCGCGGGCGTGAAATGCGTTCCAGTCCACACTCGCGCCAGCGAGCCAAAGCTGAGCCACCGCCGCTAGCAGACATTCCAAATCCTCCACGTCCGTGCTGCGAGGGTGACGCATGGAGGTGACGATTCGCGTTGATTCGCTGACTTGCTTGCGAGCGAGGGTACTCAAGGCATTGCTGGGGCCGACTTCCAACAAAATGCGATCGCCCTCGGCCTGCAACGTCGCTACACCATCCGCAAACGACACGCTCTGACGCAGGTGCTCGCCCCAGTAGGCCGGATCGGTGGCTTGCTCGGCCTCAATCCAAGTTCCCGTCACGTTGGAGATAAAGGGAATGCTGGGGGGCTTGAGTTCGACCTTGGCAACTAGCTCCACGAATGCGGGGACGGCTCCCGCCATCGCCGCCGTGTGAAACGCATGGGAAGTATGCAAGCGGCGGCAGGGAATCTCTTGCTGCTGTAACGACTGCTCGAATGCGGCGATCGCCTCGGTTGCCCCCGCCACCACGCAAGCCTCAGGGGCATTCACGGCGGCCAGTTCGAGAGCATCTGGCAACAGAGCCAGCACTTTATCTTGCGGTAAAGACACAGCTAGCATCGCGCCACTGGGTTGCTCCTGCATCAAGCGTCCTCGCGTCGCGACCACCTTGAGCGCGTCTTCCAAACTCCAAACGCCTGCCAAACAGGCGGCAACGCATTCCCCAATGCTGTGTCCCATCAGCGCTTGAGGCTGAATGCCCCAACTCATCCAAAGCTGAGCCAGCGCATACTCGATCGCGAACAAGGCGGGCTGCGCGATCGCCGTCTGTTGCAGCTTCTCCGAGTCAACTTCTGCTGCCGAGTCCGGGAAAATCAACGTGCTGATGTCGAAGCCCAACAGTGGCTCAAGCAGGTCACAGCAGCGATCGAACGGTTCCCGAAAGCCATCTTCTAGCTCGTAAAGCTGGCGACCCATATTCACGTGCTGCGAACCTTGGCCGGGGAACAAAAACGCGATCGCCGGGTTGTCCCGCTCGCACACTCCACTCCACTGCCGCTGGGACATCTCCGAGGAGATCGCCGCATGCCCGTCGGCAGCGGTTCGACATAAAAACGCGCGGCGATGAGTCCAGTCCCGTCTGCCCACCTGAAGGGTGTAGGCCACATCTGCCAATGCGAGGGCAGCATGCTCGGCCAAGTGCCGACTGAGATTGTGGTGCGACGTTTCCAGAGCGATCGCCGTTTGCGCCGACACCAGCAGCAGTTGCCAAGGGCGCGACCCACCCGAGGGCCGCAGCTCGGGCGCTTCTTCCAACACGGCGTGGACGTTCGTACCGCCGATGCCGAAGGAGCTAACCCCCGCTCGACGCGGCGCGGCGCCACGCGGCCAATCGAGCAAGCGGTCGGCAACGTAGAAGGGACTTTTGGCAAAGTTGATGTGCGGATTGGGCTGCTCGAAGTTGACGCTGGGGGGAATGTGCTGGTGTTGCAAGGCCAGCACCGCTTCGATGAGTCCGGCGACCCCCGCTGCCGCGTCGAGGTGGCCGATACTCGCCTTCACCGAACCGATCGCGCAGAACCCCGATCGCTCCGTGCCCGTCCGAAACGCCTGCGTCAGCGCCGCCACTTCAATCGGGTCGCCCAAGGCAGTGCCCGTCCCGTGGGTTTGCACGTAGCCGATCGTGTCGGGAGAGACTTCCGCCAGCGACAGCGCTTCGGCGATCGCCTCGGCCTGACCGTCCACGCTGGGAGCGGTGAAGCCCACTTTGACCGACCCGTCGTTATTCATCGCTGAGGCGCGAATCACTGCCAGCACGCGATCGCCCTGCTCCAGCGCCTCGTCGAGCCGTTTCAGCACCACCACTCCCACGCCGCTGCCCGGAATCGTGCCGCGCGCGCCCGCGTCGAAGGCGCGGCAGTGACCGTCCGGTGACAGCACGCCGCCGTCTTGATGAACGTACCCTGCCCGCTGCGGCACCTGAATCGAGGCTCCGCCCGCCAGCACCATGTCACTTTGGTACGACAGCAAACTTTGACACGCTAGGTGAATCGCCACCAGCGAAGTCGAACACGCCGTTTGCACGTCAACGCTCGGCCCTTTCAAATTGAGCTTGTAAGACACCCGCGTAGTCAAAAAGTCTTTATCGCTGCCCAATCCAGCTAGGCGCAAGCCGTCCTGAATGCTGCCCGCCGACCGCACGAATGCCGGATTGAGATAGAGATTGTTGAGGGCGTAGCTGCTAGTACTCACCCCGGCGAACAAACCGATGCGACCGGGAAACGCATGCGAGTCGTACCCCGCTCGCTCCAGCGCTTCCCACGCGCATTCCAAAAACAGGCGGTGCTGCGGGTCGGCGATCGCGGCTTCGCGAGGGGTAAAGTCGAAAAACTGAGCGTCGAAATGCTCGATATCTGCCAACGTCGCCCGAGCTTTGACGTAGTTAGGGTTAGCAATGTCGCTCGGATCGACACCCGCGTCTAGCAGCTCGCGATCGCTAAAGAAGGTGACCGACTCCACCCCGTCCCGCAGATTCTGCCAGAACTGTTCGAGGGTGGGCGCGCCAGGAAACCGTCCGGCCATGCCGACGATCGCGATCGCGTCTGCGGGCGCTGGAGAGGTTTCAGGGGTGGGGGCGAATTCAGAGCTATACACGGGTCTGCCTCCTCGCTTGCTGGCGGCGTCTTTGGGCGATCGCCTGTTTTTGTTTGCGAGCGCGATCGTCCGCCCGAGTTGCTAAATCTTCGACGCTGTGGCCGCCCGCGATCCGCTCGGCCAGTCGGCGCACGGTCGGGTACTGGAACAAATCCACCAGCATTAATTCGCCATTCCCCGCCAGCCGCTCGTCCCGTTCCAGCCGTTGCAGCAGTTGGCTGTGAACCTGCACCAGCAGCAGCGAATGTCCGCCGAGGTCGAAGAAGTTATCGCGAACGCCAACGCGATCGACCCCCAGCACCTGCTGCCATATCTCGGCAATGGCGCGTTCCAGCTCCGTAGTTGGCTGCACGTAGGCTGTTTCTAGCTGGGAGCGATCGCTGCTAGGAGCCGGAAGCGCGCGGCGATCGAGTTTGCCACTGGGAGTGAGGGGCATCGCCTCTAGCGGGACGTAATGGCTGGGCAGCATGTACTGCGGCAGCTTGGCCTGTAAGAGGCTGCGTAACTGGTCGGGTTTGGGCGCATCCTCATTGGCCGAGGTGTAGTAAGCCACGAGACGCTGCGACTGGGGACGATCTTGACGCAGTAGAACAGCCGCCTCTTTGACTTCCGGCAGTGTCGTCAGCGCCGTTTCGATCGCGGCCAGTTCGACGCGGAAGCCGCGCCATTTCACCTGGCGATCGCGCCGTCCTAGAAACTCGATCGCGCCATCTTCTCGGTAGCGACCGAGATCGCCCGTGCGGTAAAGGCGATCGCCGGGCGCGGAGCTAAACGGATGGGGCACGAATGCCGCTGCCGTCAAATCCGGTCGATTGAGATAGCCTCGCGCCAGACCGCAGCCGCCGACGTACAGTTCGCCAGGAACACCTACAGGCACGGGCTGAAGGTGACGATCGAGGATGTAAACGCTGGCATTGTCCAGAGGCGAACCGATGGGAATGCCGGATTCGGGGTCGGCGTTGATGGCAGACTCCGCTGACTCGATACAGGTGTAAGCCGTTGCCACCACGGTTGTTTCGGTGGGGCCGTAGGTATTGATTAAACTCGGGCGAGCAGTTGGAGGCTGGCGATCGCAAAGAGACTGCCAAGCGTCATACCCTTCAGCCGTAGCGCGTTCCCCGCCGATGATGACCAGGCGCAGGGAGGGCGGCAGCGGCAGGTTGCTGGCGGCTAAAGATTGCGTCATCTGCTGCCAGTAGGCCGTGGGCAGATCCAATACGGTAAGCTGCCAGTCCTGACAGGCTTGCAAAAACGCGGTGGGATTGACCAGCATGTCGTCCGATCGCAGCACCAACGTCGCCCCTACGCTCGAGCAGGGGAAAATCTCTTCCACGGCTGCATCGAAACTGGCCGAGGCGAACTGCAAAATGCGATCGCTAGCGGCAAAGTCGTAACGGGCGATCGCGGTTTCCGTAAAGCTGACCAAAGCGCGATGGGAAATGCCCACGCCCTTGGGACGACCGCTCGACCCCGAGGTGTAGATAACGTAGGCCAAACTGTCGGGATGCAGGTTGAGATCGAGGTTGTCTTCTCGTTCGGTAGCGATCGCCCCCCAGTCCGAATCCAAGCAAACGAGTGAAGTGACTCTGCCCGAAAATCGCTGCGAAAGCTGAGCCTGAGTGAGAATCAGTTTCAGCCCGGCATCGTCCGCCATATCGTGCAGACGGCGATCGGGATAGGTGGGATCGAGGGGGACGTAAGCGCCGCCCGCTTTGAGAATGCCGAGCAGTCCTACTAGCAAATCGAGCGATCGCTGGCAGCAAATGCCCACTCGCGTCTCTGTCGTTACCCCTTGCTTTTGCAAATACCGCGCCAGTTGATTGGCTTTGGCATTCAGTTGGGCGTAGGTGAGAGATTGCTGACCCTCGACGAGCGCGATCTCGTCTGGTGTTGCTGCCGCTCGGTCTTCAAAAAGCGCGATCGCCGAAGCACCAACAGGTACTTTTTGAGCTTCAGGATTGAACTCCGTCAGCAAGCGCTGTTGTTCTGCCGATGACAGTAAATTCAGCTCGGAGATGGGGCGATCGCGATCGCTCAACACGGCATCGATAACTTGAAGAAACTGATTTGCGGCTAGCTCTCCGCGCGCGTCGTCGAACACGTCGGCGTGCAGGTCGAAATCGAGCGCGAACGCGCCAGAGTCGGTGAAATCGCGAATCTGGACGGCAATACTGTCGGTGCCGCTGCCGGAATGAATCCAGGTGGGGTGCAGCGGCAGCGAGCCTAGCTTCAGGAAACGCTCGGTGTGGAAATTCAAAATCGCGTCGTAGACGGGGCGATT
>JBCBTL010000058.1:0-8810 GCA_039818705.1 Cyanobacteria bacterium J06639_1 | reverse complement strand
ATTGTAAAGCTGGGTCAGTTCGTCGCGGACAGTCAGTTCTCGCAGGCGATCGGCCTGCTCGCGGATGGTGCAATTCGAGACTTCGAGTTCCTCGTAGGCATCGGCGAGGTCGAAACTCATGCGGTTGAACGATTCGGTTAGGGTGCCCAGCTCATCCTGCGCACGCACGGCCACCCGCTGGCGCAGCTCTCCCTGAGTCATGGCCTGTATGGCTGCGGTCAGCTCGGTCAGAGGATGCGTTAAGCGCCGACCGACCCAAATCCCCCAGGTGACGGTTACCCCAGCGGCCAATAGCCCGCCATAAATTAATGAATCTCGCACCGCGACGAGATAAGCGCGATCGAGGTCGTTGAGATTCGGGCGATCGATCGGAACGGCCATCGCCACCATCTCTCCTTCGACGTGGATTTCCATGCCCTTGCGCTGGAGCGATCGCTCGGCCTTGGCACCCACTTGGTGACCCTTCGGCCCCATCAATACCGTGCCTTGTGGGTCGAGCAGCAGGAAATGGAAGGGAGGCTTCGCGACCTCCACGCGCGCAGGATTCCCAGGCGGGGGTCTTCGTCCGGACGCAGGAGGTTGGCGAAACGACGGTACGTTTTTCGGGGGAGACTGGAGAGCGCGGGTGCGGCGATTGAACTCGCGAAACGATTCGATTTGTTGGGCGGTGTCCCAGGAACCGTGGGTTTCAATGTAGCGAGCCACATCCCCTTGAAAGCGCTCGAAGGCCTCTTCCAACACGAGGCGGTTGAACTCGCGATCCATCATCCACAGCGCCATACCTCCCACCGAGGCCACTGCGGCAGCGCTGGTTGCGAGCAGCGCTAACGTAAATTTCAGGCGTAGCGATCGCGAAGGAGTGCGAAGCATGGTGGCATTCTCGGCTGACGCAACGGGCTTAGTATGGACACATACCTGGTAAAAAAGCGCTCAATCCTTTTCAAGACCTCAAATAAGACTGGTTCCAGCAGCGCTTGCATCTCCGAGCACCTGAATTTCGAGTACCTAAATTTCGAGTACCTAAATTTCGAGTACCTAAATTTCGAGTACCTGTATTCTGAAAACCTGTAAAAAGATGTAGTGCTTCACGCCACCTGCGTCGCTTCCATGCACTAGTCTGCCAGCAGCGTCTTTTTTGACGAGTGCTGCCATGACGATGAAATCTAAGCCCGTACGTCCGAAAACGAGCCCGATCGCGCAATTTTTCGAGCTCGATCGCCTCGGCACCACCCTGCGCGCCGAGGTGCTAGCCGGAGCGACGACGTTCGTGACGATGGCCTATATTCTCGTCGTCAATCCCAGCATTCTGTCGGACGCTATTTTTTTACAAGAGTCGGGCGATTTGTTAGGGCCGCTGGTGGTGGCGACGGCGATTTCGGCGGCGATCGCTACCCTCATCATGGGACTTTACGCGAAACTGCCGTTTGCCCTCGCCCCTGGAATGGGACTGAACGCCTACTTCACCTTTGGGGTGGTTTTGGGGGCAGGCATCGACTGGCGGTTGGCGTTGGCTGCTGTCTTCATCGAAGGATTAATTTTTATCGGCTTGACCGTCACCAATCTGCGCGCCCAAATCGTGAAAGCGATTCCCGACTGCATCAAACACGCCACTGCCGCCGGGATCGGGCTGTTCATTGCTTACATTGGGCTGTCGGGCAATCCCGAGATGGGGGGAGCGGGCATCATTGTGGCGAATCCAGCGACGCTTACATCTTTGGGCGATTTGAGTCAGCCGCAAACGCTAGTGGCGATCGCGGGTATTGCAATCTCGTCGGCCTTCGTGGTGCGACGGATTAGCGGGTCGTTGCTGTGGGGCATTCTGGCAACTGCGGTACTCGGGTGGATCGTGGGTGCGGCTCCCTGGCCGTCTGGAATTGTGGCGCTGCCGCAGTGGCCGGGGGCGCTCTTCGGTCAGGCACTCGTCGGTCTTGGCGATGTCACGCGGACGAATCCTTTGGAATTGCTATCGGTGGTTTTCGTGTTTCTCTTCGTGGATTTGTTCGACACAGTCGGAACGCTGACGGGGTTGGGAGTCAAAGCCGGATACATCGACGATCGCGGTGAATTTCCTAAAGTCAACCAGGCTTTCATGGCTGATGCCGTCGGGACGACAGCCGGAGCCGTGCTCGGTACGTCCACCGTGACCACCTACATCGAATCAGCCTCGGGAATTTTAGCGGGCGGGCGCAGCGGGTTGACGGCAGTAGTGGTGGCGATCGCGTTCGTCGCGTCGATCCTCTTCATTCCCCTGCTGTCTGCAATTCCGGCGTTTGCAACGGCTCCAGCCCTGATCGTCGTCGGCGTGCTGATGGCGAGCAGCGTCGTCCACATTCACTGGGACGACCTCGGCGAAGCCATCCCCGCATTTCTGACGATCGCCATCATGCCCCTGAGTTTTTCAATTGCCGACGGGTTGGCTGCAGGTCTGGTGGCCTATCCCATCATCAAAACGCTGCAGGGTCAGCCTCGGGCAGCGACACCGGCACTGTGGGTGTTAGCCATCCTGTTCGCACTCAAATTCGCGATCGCGTAGCCGTCCTTCACGCAGAGTTCACAAAAGACTCACCTCAAACCGGCAAAGCAATACAAATTCATGGGCTGAACTCCCAAATTTGCGTGAATTCTCGATCGATCGAGGAAATGCTCTTCGATATAATTCGTTACAATTCGGCTGTTTTGAGGCAGCCAAGTGTCCAACCACAGTTTCGACATTTGCCCAGTCGCGCATTGCTCGGCACGTAATTGCTAGAAGCGTACGCTGTGCGGTTTTGTTCGAGCTTAGTGATTTGCAAGCGTATGAAATAGAAGGGAAGACCCCATGGTGACATTAGTCGATACCTCCGAGCGATTCGAGCGCGACTTGGTTCTCAAGCTGTACGAGTCTGGGGAACGGGATTTTCGCCAAATCAATTTGCTCGGGGTGAATTTAGTGCGCCTGTCGTTGAAGCGTGCGAGTTTTATGAAAGCCAATTTTCGCGGGGCGAATCTCAGAAACATCGACCTCGAATATGCCGATCTAAGCGGTGCGCGCCTGGAGCAAGCTCAACTCCAAGGAGCCGTTTTAGACAACGCGAATTTGTGGTTGGCCGTTCTGACTAAAGCCAACTTACGCGGCGCGAGTTTGCGCGATGCCATGTTGGTGGGTACCAATCTTCAGGGGGCCAATCTTCAGGGGGCCGACCTCTCAGGTGCAGGGTACGACACGAGCACGACATTTCCAGTTGGCTTCGATCCTGGGGCGGCTGGAATGCAACAGGTCGAACCCACGTGGATGCCCTAGCGATCGCGACAACACCGTTTGGACGGGTCAATTCCATCTGGCGTGGGTAATCTGAGAGTGAGTCTGGGTACTCTGATAACGTATGCAATTTGCGTGGAGATATCGAACGTGAAAGCGGTTAATCCTGAAAAGTTACGGCAGAGCTACGCCAAAGGAAGACGCTACTTTCCTTCCATCAATTTAGAGAAAGCGAACCTGACCGCGTTCGATCTCCAGCAAGCCGAATTAACGCGATCGAATTTGGCAGAAGCGTGCTTGCGCAAAGCCTGTTTAGTGCGTGCTTACCTAACCCGTACTGACCTCAGCGCTGCTGACCTTAGCGGCGCTGATTTATCCCAAGCGAATTTGGTGGGGGCGCGGCTTCAGCAGGCCAACTGTGCGGGTGCCGACTTATCCGAAGCCATTTTGGTAGAAGCTGACTTAACCTTGGCCGATCTTTGCGGAGCAAATCTTCAGGGCGCGAATTTGTTTCGCACCAAACTCAAGGGTGCCACCTACGACGATCGCACCCAGTTCGACGCTGATTTCAACCCGGCCAAGGCTCGCATGACCAAGGTTGCTCTCGAAGCACAGCTAGGCTGAAGTGGCGATCACGGGCTGCTGTTGATGCCAGCTTGTGGCTCGCTCGTAGGCGTAAGCCACTTGCAACAGCTCGGATTCTTGCAGCACGTTGCCGATCAGTTGCAGGCCGATAGGCAGACCGTTGGCAAAACCGCAGGGCAGGCTCAGTCCCGGTAGCCCAGCCAGATTCACCGGAATGGTCATCAAATCCGACAGGTACATGCTCAGCGGATCGTCCACTTTGTCACCGGCTTTGAAAGCAACTGAGGGTGCGGTGGGACTGAGCAACACGTCTGCTTTCTCGAATGCTGCAGCGAAATCTTGCTTGATTAAGGTGCGCACTTTCTGCGCCTTCAGATAATAAGCATCGTAGTAGCCCGCCGAGAGCGCGTAAGTCCCGATCGCGATCCGGCGTTTTACTTCTGCGCCAAAACCGCGATCGCGCGTCTTCGCGTACATGCCAATCAGCGAGTCTGCCGTTTCCCGCAGGCCGTACTTCACGCCGTCGTAACGCGCTAAATTGGCGGAGGCTTCGCAGGGAGCAATGATGTAGTACGTTGCCAGTCCGTAGCTGAAATTCGGGCATTCAATATCGACGATTTCCGCCCCCAGCTCGGTCAGTTGCGCGATCGCCGCCTCGACCGCCGCGCGCACGTCGTCATCGCACCCCTTGCTCAGCAATTCGCGAATCACGCCAACGCGCTTGCCCTTGAGGTCGGGACTGAGGGCGGCAGCGTAGTCGGGAATCTTGACGTTGAGGCTGGTGGCATCCATCGGATCGTGTCCGGCGATCGCTTGTAGCGTCAGTGCCACATCTTCCACCGTGCGACCGAACGGCCCGATTTGATCGAGGGACGACGCAAACGCCACGAGGCCAAAACGCGATACTAAGCCGTACGTGGGTTTCATCCCCACCACGCCGCAGAACGAAGCCGGTTGCCGAATCGAGCCGCCCGTATCGGAGCCGATCGCCACGATTGCTTGATCTGCCGCCGTTGCTGCTGCCGAGCCGCCGGACGACCCCCCCGGCACGCACGCTGTATCCCAAGGATTCGCCGTCACCTGCAGCGCGGAGTTCTCAGTCGAACTGCCCATCGCGAATTCGTCTAAATTCGTTTTGCCAATGAATACTGCCCCGGCATCGGCGAGCTTTTGGGTCACGGTGGACTCGTAGGGCGGCACGAACTGTTCGAGGATATGCGAGGCGCAGGTGGTGCGGATGCCGCGCGTACACATATTGTCTTTAAGGGCGACGGGAATGCCGGCCAACACACCGATATCCTCACCGGCTTTGACGCGCGCGTCTACGGCTTCAGCCTGTTGCAACGCGAGTTCGGGCGTGAAGGTAATAAAGCTACGCAGTTGCTCGTCAAGCGCTTGGGCGCGGGCTAGATAGTCTCGGGTTAGTTCGACTGCCGAGCGCTCGCCGGACTTCAATTGCTCGTGCAGTTGACGGATAACGGACATGGACGAATTCCCCAACAGGTCTCGCTTCTAGCCCAGAAGCTTCCCTAGCATAGGAGCGATCGCCGATCGCGGCAAGCCAGCTTTTCACGGGTCGAGCGCATCGCGAACCCCGCCAGATAAGCTGACAATTGGGCGGCAAGATAAGCCGCAAAAAAACGCGATCCGGGTTCGCGATCGCGCTTGCTTGGAGAACAAAATTTCCGCAGAGTGAAGATCTTGCCGACTTGAAGAGCGGCTGCGCTAGTTATGCGGGAACCTGATTATGCGGGAACCTGAAAAATTTCATTGAGGAAGAGTCGACCGGGCACGGCATCATCTTCCATGAGTTTCACTTTGATGTCTTCCCGCGTCCAAATTTCGCCCGTTGCCAGCGAGCTGAAGTCGGTTCCGGGTCGATAGCCCAGGTCGATCAGAATGCACACCGCTCGCTCCACTACATCTTCAATCAGTTCGAGGCATTCCTGCGGGTCGAGACAGTGCTGCATCGCCCACAAGCACAGATCGGGGTCGAGATCGGCCAGATGGAAAATGGCGGCTTTGCGAATATCGGCAGCTTCCGCCCGCCCGAGCTGTTCGACCAAAACCTCATGACAGGACAGCGCCAGCGTGCGGTTTCGAGCCGCCATCGCGCTCACTGCCAGGGTCAAGTGTGCCTGAAAACGATCTAGGTAGCTGCTATGTCGATCCACGGCCATCCTCCTATCAGCTTCGCGCGATCGTCTACCACGCTTGCCGAAAACCCTTGTCTACTTTTGACTGTAGAGAGGGATGGTGAAGACACTGTGAATCACATAACTTACCCAAAAACCACGGATTCATGACAAACACCCTCGCTGCGATCGTATTGGCAGGGGGACGCAGCTCGCGCATGGGACGCGACAAAGCCGCGATCGCCCTCGATGGCGTGCCGTTGCTAACTCGAACCTGCCGCGTAGCTCGCGAGCTGGCCTCTGACGTTGTTGTGGTGACTTCTCAGCCCAAACGAGATCGCCTCGTGCCGCCAGAATGCAGAATCGTACGCGAGCCAGAAGCCTTTCAGGGGCCGCTGGCTGGAGTGCTGTGCGGAGCTGCAGCGATCGCCTCTCGCTGGACGTTGGTTTTGGCGTGCGATCTACCGAATCTGCACGCTGCAACCCTCCAATCCTGGGTTGTACAACTGTCGGAGGTATCTGACGACGCGATCGCCGTCCTGCCGAGCGGCGTGAAAGGCTGGGAACCACTGTGCGGGTTCTATCGCGATCGCTGCTGGCCGCGCTTGCAGGAGTATTGGAATGCAGGGGGGCGATCGCTCCAGCGGTGGCTGCGCGATCGCGAAGACATTACCGAGATCCCTAACGTGCCTCCTGAAGTGGTGTTCAACTGCAACACCCCAGCAGATTTAGAGCGATCGCGACCGGGGAACTAGGCTTCGGCCCCATCCTCTTTCTTATCCTTCTCGGCAGGAGCCACCGAATTGGCCGAAACGGACGCACCGGCATCGAGCTTAGAGCGCACTTGCGCCTCGATTTCAGCCTTCACGTCAGGATTTGCCTTCAAATACTGGATGACGTTATCGCGGCCTTGAGCGACGTTTTCGTCTTTGTAGCTGAACCACGACCCTTTGCGTTTGATGAATCCGGTTTCTTCCGCCAAATCGACCAAACAGCCGACATTAGAAATGCCTTCGCCGAAGATAATGTCGAACTCGGCGCGGCGGAAGGGAGGCGCGACTTTATTCTTCGCAACTTTAACGCGGGCGCGGTTGCCGTATTCTTCCGTCCCTTTTTTGAGGGTTTGAATGCGGCGGATATCGAGACGAACCGAGGCGTAAAACTTGAGCGCGTTTCCTCCCGTGGTTACTTCTTGGGGGCCGTAACCCATGCCGCCAATTTTGGAGCGCAACTGGTTTAAGAAGACCACCATGCAGCCCGTTTTGCTGATGTTGCCCGTAATTTTCCGCATGGCTTTACTCATCAGGCGCGCCTGCAAGCCCACCTGAGCGTCTCCCATCTCCCCTTCGATTTCGGCCCGAGGCACCAGTGCCGCCACCGAGTCCACCACCACGATGTCCACTGCGGCCGATCGCACGAGTTGATCGACAATTTCGAGACCCGACTCGCCCGTATCGGGCTGCGCGATTAACAAATTCTCAATATCTACCCCCAGCGCCGCCGCATAGGTGGGGTCGAGGGCGTGTTCGGCATCTACGAACGCAGCAATGCCGCCTTGTTTCTGCATTTCAGCGACCGCGTGCAGCGCCAGCGTGGTTTTTCCCGATGATTCGGGGCCGTAGATTTCAATCACGCGACCTTTGGGCAAACCGCCGCCGAGAGCGAGATCGAGGGTCAGCGCGCCGCTGGAGACGGTTTCGACTTTCATGCGAGCAGCGTCACCCAAACGCATGATCGCGCCTTTGCCGAAGTTGCGCTCGATTTGCCCCAGGACGGTATCGAGGGCTTTTTGTTTGGCCGGATCGACGGATGGCTCGGACTTGGCAGCTTCGGACTTGGCGGCTTTAGTGCTGGCAGGCTTGGTCTTCGCTGCCTCCGGTGCTGCGGTCTTGGCCGCCGTCTTGGAATTGCTTGCTGCGCGAGCCATAGTCGTGCGGCCTCCGGGGTAATTATGATGTCATCTGCGTTTGATGCGACAGCATTCTAACATTCTATTTTTAGCAAACTTTGTTGACTAAATTTAGTAACATGGATTAGTCACACGGAAGCGATCGCCTCATGCCGCGCTGACGATTTTATGTTGACGATTGCGTTGACGATCTCGAAGACACGCCTGAATTCGGCATAGGGCGGGCACACTAGGGGCGAGGAAAGCAGTCATGGCGATCGCCCCATGAGTTTGACGGAAAGTGCCGACCATCTGAAAACCTTAGTGCTGTCGTTTCATCCCGTCATCGCGATCGAGACGGTGGAAGAAGAGCGCATCGAGCAGTTGTTGGGGACCGTGGCCTCTGCAATTCCGCTGCCGCTGTTCGAGTGGTCGGTGTCGAAAGGGTTGATGCGGGATGGTCGCGAGAATGCCGTCTACGACACGAACGAGCCGATTAAGCTGCTCCGGCATTTAGAGATATTGCCTGCTGAAGGGATATTTTGGCTGAAAGATTTCGGTAGCTATCTGCAAGATCCCGTGGTGGCGCGCCAGTTTCGAGAAGTGAGTCAGGCATTTGCCCGCAATCGCTCCAGCACCATTTTGACGGGAGACTCGGTGGTGTTGCCTCGCGATATTGAATGCCGCGCCGTGCGCTACGAGTTGCCTCTACCGGGCAAAGACGAATTGCGATCGCTCATGCGTTCGGTGCTCAAAGGGCTCAAAGGGGTCAATAAAATTCAGATGGCGGCCAGCCCTGCCGATATCGAGCTGATTTTGCAGGCGCTCCAGGGCATGACCCTCGACCAAGCGCGACAGGCGATCGCCCACGCGGTCATGCGGGACGGCAAGCTCGACGGCAGCGATCGCCAACACATCCTCGATCGCAAAGCGAAAGCCCTGCGCGAGGGGGGCTTGCTAGATT
>JBCBTL010000057.1:0-9046 GCA_039818705.1 Cyanobacteria bacterium J06639_1 | reverse complement strand
TTGCCAGTGCTTGAGGCGATCTCGAATCTGTTGCTGTCGCGAAGGAATCTTCAGGATATCTGCCGCCACATCCGCAATATCTTGTGGCGTTAGGTGACCGCGTAACTCGGGGACAATTTCTTCACCCGCCCAGCGATTCGGCCAGGCCAACAGCCCTAAATATCGGTGGGCAATCCAGTTGACCAGCTTGGCGATCGCCGAACCCACCCAGGGCAAATTGACCAACAATCCGAGGGGGCCGTCCCAAGCGCGCATGGCATCGAGCTTGTTGAGCGGAATCACGACCACCATTGGCACCCCCAGTTGACCCAGTTCCGCCGTGTTGGCTCCCACGGTCGTAATGCACACGTCACTTTGGGCGAGCAAACTGTGTGCGGGGAAGTCCGTCCACAGCGAGATTTCGGTTTCCGCTTCAGTGACGAAGGCAATGCCTCTGCGACCGCGCTTGAGAGTTGCTGCCGTGCCGCCCACCACATCAATGACCGGATTCGAGTCGCGCCGGGCGTAACTTGCTAGCTCGTCGAGCGCCAGCACGGGGGCAACAGGAATGACAAAGCAAGCCTCGGGAACGGCTTGCCGCAGACAATCGGCCACAGCCAGACACAGAGGCGTGCCGATCGCCAATTTAGCGGCTTTGCTTCCCGGTAACAGCGCAATTTGCGGGCGGCGCTGAGGGGCATCTCGATCGCGCCAGCCCTCAGGGAAATGACGCTGCGCCGACTCGCGACTGGTTTTGGCTGAGAGGCTCTGCGATCGCCGGGTGCGAGCCACGCTGTCCACCAGCAAATCCCCCACCACAGTCATCTTGTCCGGGAATCGTCGCCCGAATTGCTCTGCGATCGCCACCGTCCGTACTCCGAACGCATCCACCCAGCGCTGCCAGCGCGCCTCCCATTCGGCGTAGACCACGATACGGTAGCCGAGCCGCTTGGCAATCCACAGCGCAAAGAACTGATCGCCCCCCAAAAACACCACCACGCCGCGCGGGTGCCAGTCCCAATGGTCAGCAGTCCGCCCCGTCAGCAAATAGCGGGTGAAATGCTGCGGAGCCTGCACGCGATCGAGTCCCAAATGCTGGCGAGCCATGTCGGTTTCTTGACCGGAGGCATGGGTGCAGGGGGACAGAATGAGCGATAACCGGGCGGCAGGTAGGCGATCGCGCAGTTCTTCCACGACCGGGCGCACCCAGGTCGAGAGTTCGCCAGGGCCGTTGGACAGGATTAGAATATCGACCTCGCCCGCCATACCGATCCATCTCCAGCGCCAGCTTTTTCAGCCTAGCGGATTCTTCCGTTTGCACGGCTAGCTGCTGGGAACGACCTCAGGCTGCGGCTCGGGCAAGCGTAGCGACACGCCCGCTGCGGCCAGAACGAACGCAGCCGAAACCCACAAACAGCCCACCAGCCCGAAAAGCTGAAAGACGAGTCCCGACAGCACGGTGCCGATCAGCCGCCCGCCCGCATTTGCCATGTAGTAAAACCCGACGTTGAGCGCCACTTTGTCACTGTCGGTGTAGGCCAAGACAAGATAGGAATGCACGGCTGAGTTGAATGCAAAGACGATGCCGAATGCCACTAAGCCGATGACAATCGTTGCGCCAGCAGGCAGTCCAGCTTGAAAAGCGATCGCGATCGCTGCCGGAATTGCCACCAAGCCTGAAGTCCACTGTTGAATCGTGCGTCCAGTAGGGGGAGCGCCGCCGCTCCAGCGCCGCAGGAGAGAGGGAGCGATCGCCTGGATGAAGCCGTAGCCGATCACCCACAGTGCCAAAAAGCCGCCCACTTGCTCGAAGCCCCAGCCCAGCGTGCCGGACAAAAATACGGGCACGCCGACGACGAACCAAACGTCGCGCGCGCCGAATAGGAAAAACCGAGCGCCAGACAGCACATTGATCGCCGGGGTTTTCGAGAGCAATTGCGAGATGTTGACCTTGGCCTTCATCTTGCCCAACCCTGAAGGCAGCCAAATTCCCGACAGCAGGATGACTCCCAGCGCTGCCGCCATGGCGTAGAGCGCCCGCTCGAATCCCAACGCCGACAGCAGCACGCCTCCGACGAAAAATCCGACTCCTTTTAAAGCGTTTTTCGATCCGGTTAAGACGGCAACCCACTTAAACAGAGCGGATTGGGCATTCTGGGGCACCACCAAACGGACGGCACTTTTGGAACTCATCTTGGTTAGGTCTTTGGCAATGCCCGACAGTGCTTGAGCCGCCATCACGTAGGTCACCGCGAGCCACTGCACCCAATCAGAATTCAGCCAGGCCAGCATTACCAGCGCCACGATTTGCGTGGCGATTCCGGCATACAGGGTTAGCTTCAAGCCGAACTGCGACCCAATCCAGCCGCCGAACAAATTCGTAACTACGCCGAAGATTTCATAGAACAAAAACAAAAACGCAATTTCAATCGGGGTGTAGCCCAACGTATGAAAGTACAGCAGCACCAACATGCGCAGCGCGCCATCCGTAACCGTGAAACCCCAGTAGGCCGCAGTCACGATCGCGTAATTTCGCAGTCCAGCCGGTGAAATAGCACTCACGATCGCGAATCTCCCAGGGAAGTACTCAGAGCGATCGCGGCTGGTGGCAAGTCACCGAACGCGATCGTGAAGGTGTCGAATCCATCCGCTCGGCCTTGGCAGTCCGCTCGTACGTCGCGTACGACGATGCCAACGCGCACCTCACAGATACCGCGTCCCCAGACCCTCGGTCAACGACAAATCGCACGGATTGTGGAACTGCACGCCGCAGACTCATTCAGACTCAGGCTCTGCCGAATTCGAGCCGTTATTCGAGCCGTTTGGAGGAGAGCTAGGAATTTCGGAAGACGCAGAATTCGCAGGGGAAATGGGGGAGGGAGCGAACAAGCGGGCGGGGCGATCGCCCACGCGAGCAGCAATCGGTTGGACTTTACTAACGATTTTGAGGAAGAAGCGATAGTCGGGGACGGTTGCATTGGGCACGTAGCCGGCTTCTGAGGCTAGTGCAGGGGGAGCTTCGTTCATTACTTTACGCAACAGGTCTTGTTGCAAGCGATCGACATTGGGGCCGACGAGGACGACCCCCGCTGGTAAATTTCTGCTGGAATGCAGCACGCGGAGGGGGGCGGAGGTTAATTCTCTGCTGAAGCGCTCGAACTCTACTTTGGAGATGGCGGCGGCGTCCACGTCTCCCGAGGCAATCCACGTCAGAGCCGTTTTGGGGGTGGGGGCGAACTGAACTTCAGCCAGCGTCAGACCGTACAAGTCGTACAGCGGCAGGTAGTATCCCGTGGCCGAACCGGGCTGGCCGAGCGCGACTGTAGCCCCGTTCAAATCGGTCAGGGTTTGAAACGGACTGTCTTCAGCCACCACGATCGCCGCTCGCTCTGAGTTCGAGCCTTGGAGCGGGAATAGGGGTTCGTATTGAGCCTTGGCGATCGCGATCGCCGCTAATCCAGGGGGAGCGAAGACCACCGACCAGTTTTGGCTTTCCACCCGCTCGATCGCTTTCAATTCGTTGTAGGCGGGTTCTAGCTCGACGAAGGCGCGGGTGCGCTCGCTCAAGTAATCGCAGAAGCGATCGTAGCGGTCTAGCGAGTCTTGCCCTTCTCCGTAGGCAACGACCCCCACTAACAGCCGTCCGCGCACGGCAGGTTCGTTGTGCCCGCACCCTGCTATGGCGGCAAAGGCGATCGCCCATCCACATCTAACGATCCAACGCATGAGGCTTCATGTCCACAGCTCACTGCATATCCGCGTAATTCGGCTCGTAGATAGAGAAATGTTGAATATGACGAGATGACTTATGCATAAATGGTAGCTTTTTGACAGGACTCTTTGCGGGAAGTGACGGACATTTGCAGCCATGTTCAACAATCTCAAAATCGGCAAAAAATTTAACCTCTTGCTGCTGTTCGTGTTCGTACTCGGACTGCTGATGACGGGGTCGGCCTTTTACACCGTACTCAATCGCATTGCGGAAGGGGCGGTGACGTCGAAGGCGGAAATCCTGCTGCGGACGATGATTGGCGTGCGCGACTACACCAGCGGTCAAATTACGCCCGAGCTGGTCGATCGCTTGACGACTGAGCCAGAATTTCTGCCGCAAACAGTGCCGGGCTATTCAGCGCGCGAAGTGTTTGAAAATTTGCGATCGGACGTTCAATATGAAGATTTTTTCTATAAAGAAGCGACGCTCAATCCGACTAATTTGAGAGACAAAGCCGATAGCTTTGAAACGGAGATCGTCAATCGCTTTCGCGCGAATACCAATTTAACGGAAGAAACCGGATATCGCTCGTATCCCGGTGGGAACTTGTTTTATATCGCCCGTCCTATCCAAATCAAGAGTGAAAGTTGCTTGCAATGCCACAGCACTCCAGATGCCGCGCCCGCCAGCATGTTGACGACTTACGGGCGCGATCGCGGGTTTGGCTGGCAGCTCAATGAAATCGTCGGCGCTCAAATGATTTCGGTTCCGGCCAGCACGATCGTCAATGAGGCGCGGCAGTCGTTCTTGACGTTGATGGGCATCGTGGTGATTACGTTCGCGATCGCGATTACGCTGACGAACGTGTTATTGCGTCGGGCAGTGATTCGTCCTCTAATGCGGATGGCAAACGTGGCGGACGAGGTGAGTACGGGCAAGATGGATGTCGAGTTCGAGCAAACCACGAACGACGAAATCGGGGTTTTAGCAGCAGCCTTCAACCGCATGCGGGTTAGCTTGGCGATGGCAATGAATATGCTGAGTCAGCAAGATAGCTGATGGAAGCGAACACCTCAGGTGGCGATCGCTAAGCTTGCATGCGCGATCGCCACTTTTCGACTTGGTCGGCATTGGGAATTTGGGTCGCGATCGCTTCCACGAGCCGCTCCTGCGTTAGCTGCGGGTTGCGGCTTTTAACGTTGCGCATCACCATGCCAGCCATTGGGCCGATGATACGAGCGAGTTCGGCTTGGCAGCGCTCTAGAAATTCTGGCGTGACTTGCGAGCCGGGGTCTCGACCGTTGGATACGGGGAGAAGATTGGGAGGAATCGAGAGCGTGGGGTCGAGGGTTGGAGTCGGCAGCTTGACCGCTTCAGTGTGAGGAGTCTGACCCAAATGCAACTCCACCAGGCGATCGCGGACGGATTCGCGCACGTTTTCGGGAATCGAACGCGCAATGTAGTTAATGAGGGTTTCTGCAGAATCGGCGGCGACGAGTGCCTGCTGGAACAAGAGATGTCCCATCGGACCGACAGCACGCACCACGATCTGCTGGACGTTCGCTCGTTCGGCGTCATTTAAGGCAAAGGGGAGCGATCGCTCGCTTGCCACCATCGATGTGGGGGCAGGGGCGCTGGTCGCCATCGTGGCATGAAGTGTCGGATTTGGGGTGTTGGGGTGAGTGGGGGCGATCGCGTCTGGGCTGGTCGCGATCGCACTGTCTGCGATGAGTAATTGGCGAGCCTCTTCGCGAAAACTGTCGCGCATTGAGGTGGGGATGTGACGCAAGAGTCGTTCGGCTAGATCGCGGGGAGACTCAGCCTCGGAAAGGGCGCGATCGAGGATGACCGCTGCCATTGGCCCCATTGCTCGCACCAAGAGCGTTTCGAGTTGCGATCGCAGTTCGTCCGGGACGAAAAGCTCTTGAGGGACGGGAATCGCCCCGATGGAGGCTTGGAGGTGAGTGGGATCGACTTCGACTTCGGTTTCGCTGGCTTGGACGGCCAGCAAAATTTGATAGACGTGGACGGCTTCTTGAATGTTTTTGAGTTCGCGCGGCCCCAAGTAGGTGGCTTTCAAAGCAAGGCGACGCTTCACGACGTCGTAAACCACTTGTGATAGGCAAATGCCTCCCGGTTCGGCCTCGGCTTGCAAACGAGCGGCAATGTTGACGCCATCCCCCATCACGTCCGATTCGCTGACGAAGACATCGCCGAGGTGGATGCCAATGCGGTGGAGCAGGACGTCCGTGCTAGGGAGTTGAGCGGCAGCAGCAGCGATCGCTTTTTGAATGTTTTGGGCGCAGAGGACGGCTTGCACGGCACTGTTGAAGTACATGAGCAGCCCGTCACCAGTCGATTTTAAGACTTGTCCTTCGGCTTGCTGACACAGCCGAGACATCAAATCTAAATCTCGTTGAATGAGAACGAGCGTGTGTTCCTCGTCTTGGTTCATGCGAGCGCTAAAGTTCACCACGTCGCTGAAGACAATGGCCGCTAGCGTGCGTTGCCCTTGCGGACTCAGTGGAGTAGCTTCAATGCCCATGGGAACCACCGGATGACCGTGTTGGTGCGTCTCGCTGTTGGGGTGCGTCTCGCTGTTACGGTGTGGACGGTCACTTTTAGGATACCCTCGACACTTCATCTGCACGATTGCACGGTCTCCAGTTCCACAATGCTGCTCCAGTGCCGAAATGCTGCTCCAGTTCTAGACATGCTTCGCGATCGCAGATGCACTCTTTGACTTATCGCTCATTTGCAAAGCGATCGCGCAAATCACGGCTTTTGGCGAGAGTGTCCGGCGCGAAATTAACCGCACCGTTAAGGTCTAGCTACTCGCGCGTTCGAGTTTTTATACCTCGGCTGAACGTGATTTATGCCGAGTTTGGATTAGGTGGCGGCAGAGAAGGTTTCGCGAACTTTGGCGGCGATCGCCTGGTCGCTCGCCCTGGGCAAATAAAAGTATTTCCCCCCGGCTAAATTCGCCAACTCAGAGGTAAACCCGGTCGAAACAAAGCGACTTTGAGAGTCGATTAGCAAGAAGCGAAAGCCGAGGGCGCGCACGCGAGTGGAGATATCTCGCAGTTCTTGCTTGAGGTCGGGTTTGGGTTGCTCGGGGTCGGGGGGCGTTCCTAAAGAGCGACTGAGCGGGATGTTGCCGCGCCCGTCGGTGAGCGCCACAATCGTCACTTCACCCACGTCACCCGCTGAAACTTCGTTAACGCCAATGCGGATGGCTTGAGACAAACCGTGGGCGAAAGGAGACCCGCCACCGCAGGGCATGGATTCTAGGCGACGGCGAGCCGCTTCAATCGATCGCGTGGGGGGCAACAGCACTTCCGCTCGTTCTCCCTGAAACGGAATCAACGCCACTTTGTCGCGGTTTTGATAGGCTTCGGTGAGCAGTCTGAGCACGGCGCCTTTGGCGGACTGCATGCGGTTGAGTGCCATCGAGCCGGAAGCATCGACCAAAAAAATAATCAGCGCTCCGGCTTTGCGGGCGAGGCGTTTGCTGCGAATGTCGCTCTCTTCCACGATGACGGTACGACCGGGCTGGCGGAGGCGACGGGCTTTTTGGTACGGAGCGGCAGCGCGCAAGGTGGCATCGACGGCAATGCGGCGGACGGGGCCTTGGGGCAGCATCGGTTTAACGTACCGACCGCGATCGTCGCTGAACACGACGCTGCGCGAGCCAGATTTGCCTTGCTTGCGGGTGGACTGGGCGAAGTCGAGTAGTTCGGGATCGAGAATGACTCCCTCTGGGTCGAAGACGAACTCTTCGGGAATCGAGGGGGGGCTTTGGTCGGTATCGGACTCGTCTTCGGGGTCGGGGTTGTCGTCTTCTGAATTATTTTCGGGGTCGTCACCGTCTGAGTTTTCGGGCGGCGGTGGCGGTGGAGGAGGGGGAGCGTCGGGAGGGGGCGTGTCGATCTCGATCGCCCTCGGCAAAATGACCAGTTCGACTGCTTGAGTTAAATCATCAGCGACGATCTCAACCCGTCCGTCTAGCGCGGCGAGAATTTTGGCGGCACGCAGGGCGAACAGTTCGGCTCGATGTCCCTGCACGCCTCCGCGAATTGCTTCTTCTACCAAGTACCGAACCTGGTCGGGGGTAGGGCGCACGTCGGCAATCCATTCCCGCGCCAGCACGATTTGGGTGCGAAGCTGGTCGAGTTCTTCGCCGTACTGGGCGAAAAATTCCGATGGCCGATCGCTAAACGCATTCGCCCGCTCCACCACTTCCAGGCGATCGCTCAAACTCATGGGGGTGTCGGCTGAGAGGGCGATCGCCATCCGATCGAGCAGATGATCGCGTAGATTCCCCTCTTCCGGGTTGTAGGTGGCGATCAGGATGGGGCGGCAGGGGTGTTGCAGGCTGATCCCTTCCCGCTCGATTTGATTCACCCCTTCGCTGGTCACGCTCAGCAAAAGATTGGCGATTTGGTCGTCGAGCAGATTCATTTCATCGACGTACAGCACGCCCCGATGCGCCGAAGCCAATAGTCCCGGCTGCACCACCGTCTCGCCCGTTTTCACCGATTGGCTGACATCCACCGCCCCCAACAGGCGATCTTCGGTCACCCCTAACGGGATCTGGACGAACGGCGCGGGGATGACTTCGGTTTCAGGAAAGACGCTCGGATCGGGATATGTCTCTTTCGCCCAGTCCGACCAGGTTTCCGGCGATCGCGGATCGTCGTTGTAGGGGGAGCCTTTGATAATTTCAATCGGCGGCAGCAGGTCGTAGAGTCCTCTCGCCAGGACAGATTTCGCCGTGCCTCTGCGTCCGGCGATCGCCACGCCTCCCAATCCCGGATCGACCGCAGCCAATACCAGTGCCGTTTTGACTAATTCTTGACCCACCACCGCCGCAATAGGGAAGTGAGGGACGCGCGCGCTCGCAGCCACCATCTCGACACTCAAATCAGCCTTACGAGCTTAGCGCGCTACTGCGCCCGCGACCGAATCAGCACGTTAATCTTGTCCACCATGCCCTGATGATCGATCACGGGCTTGGCAATGTAGTCTTCCGCGCCGCTTTCCGCCAAAAAATTCTCGCGATCGCCCTGCATGGCGTGGGCGGTCACCAAAATCACCGGAATCGACTGGGACGACGCGTTTTCTTTGAGCATTTGGGTGATGCGGATGCCGTTGACCGGTTCGCCCTTATAGGTGCTCTGCGACAGCGACACGTCCATCAGCACGATGTCTACGCTTTGCCCTTGCGACAGCTCCAGAATCTCTTCTACGTTTTGGCTCTTGATCACCTCGAAGCCGCCGCGACTTTTCAGCACGGCCTCGAACACGCGGGCGTTGAGTGGATCGTCCTCAACCAACAATACTTTGGGCATAGAA
>JBCBTL010000056.1:0-9313 GCA_039818705.1 Cyanobacteria bacterium J06639_1 | reverse complement strand
CAGTATTCGGTGTTGGTCAGCGGTCTCGCCAGCACGATTTTAGGCGAGCAATTTCAGGCTGAGGCGATCGCGATCGACCCGCTGGTCGTTATCGGCTGGGTCGGTTTATTTATCAGTGCTTTAGGGCTTCTTCCTGCCGGACAGCTCGACGGTGGCCGGATCGTTCAGGCGGTTTACGGGCGGAAGATGGCTCGCCGGACGACGTTCGTATCTCTCGCGCTGCTGGGGATCGTGTCGCTGTCCAATATTTTGGCGCTGTATTGGGCGCTCGTAATTGTGACCGTCGTGCGATCGCCTGAACGTCCTCCCCGCGACGAAATTACCGAACTCGACACCCCGCGCGACATCTTCGCGTTGTTGGCACTGCTATTTGCCATTCTGGTGCTGCTGCCCGTGCCGGAGGCGATCGCTCGTTTCGGCATCGGGTTCTAGAGTGTCTTGCTAGAGCGATGACCTCGCGAAAAAAATCAGCATGAAAAAGCGGGTCTGTAAGAAGACCCGCTAACCGCACCACAGGCTGCCAATTGGCTTAGAGATGCATTGTTACTGATGCACCATGAGCTTGACGTTCGCCTGCTGCAAGCCAGGACGCTTGACTTCAGCCAAGGTCTTGTTGACGGCGTACTTCTGGTTGATGGAGTTGATCAGCTCGGTCTGGTTGTGCTTCTTGGCAACGCCCCACAGGTCGGCGATCAAGTCGAACGAACCGTCGGGATTGCGAGACCAACCCAAATCGTAGTCACCTTCGAGCTGAGCCACGATGTCAGCACGGACGCGCTGGCCGTTGTAGCCGCGTACGTCAGCTTCGGTGCGAACGTTCATGCCCAGGTCGCGCAAGGACTGGGTCAGAACCTCAGCATCCGAGATCTTCGTGCGGAGAGTGCTAAAGTGAGACATGGGATTCCTCCTTCAGGGGGTGTTTTGCGTGCGAGATTTTCTCGCGTGGTTTGGCGGCTCATCTGTGGAAGAGATGAAGCCTCCAGGTTAGAACTCAAGCCGCTGGTATTCGGCCACAGTTGCCGCTGCTGGCCGAGCCCGCTGCTGAGCCCATTGCCTCAACGCCGTCACCTGCTCCATCATGGTGCGGGACAGCGGTTGAGTGGATTTGATCGCTGCCAGTAGATCGAGCTGAGTGGGCTCGCGGTTCTGAGCGAACGCTTCGTACATGGCAGCAATCAAAACTTGTTCGATCTCGGCACCTGAAAAGCCTTCGCAGGTGCGGGCGAGTTCTTCGAGATCGAGCCGCGCAGTGTCTTTGCGACGCTTGCGGGCGTGAATGTTGAGAATTTCTACCCGTTCGTCGAGGGTGGGTAGGTCTACGAAAAAGATTTCATCGAAGCGGCCTTTGCGCAGGAATTCTCCGGGAAGGCGCTCGACTCGGTTGGCGGTTGCCATCACGAAGACAGGCGATCGCTTTTCTTGCATCCAGGTTAGGAACGACCCGAAAATGCGGCTCGACGTACCGCCGTCGGAGTCTGCCGAGCCAGAAGCTCCCGCAAATGCTTTGTCTAATTCGTCGATGAAAAGGATGGCGGGCGAAATCGACTCCGCCGTTTTGAGAGCGCTGCGCAGGTTGGCCTCTGATTTGCCGACCGTGGAGCCGTCGTAAACGCGACCCATATCTAATCGCAGCAGGGGTAATCCCCACAGGTGGGCGGTGGTTTTGGCGATTAGAGATTTGCCGCATCCCGGTACGCCCAGGATCAACATGCCTTTGGGCTGAGGCAGACCGTAGGAGCGCGCTCGTTCGGTAAAGGCATCAGACCGCTGGGCAAGCCAGCGCTTTAGCTCGGTTAAACCGCCGACCGATTCGATGGTTTCGTCTTCGTCGATATATTCGAGGATGCCGTTACGCCGGATGAGCTGTTTCTTCTCGGAGAGGACGATTTCCACCTCTTGTTCGGTGAGTCGATTGGCGATGACGACTGCGCGGCGGTAAACGCGCTCGGCTTCTTCAAGGGTTAATCCCAACGCGGCTTTAACTAGCTTTTCGCGGACGGGAGGAGTGAGCCGAGGAGCGCGCGGCATTTTTTCGAGCTGGCGATCCAGCACTTTGCCGAGGCTCTCCATATCTGGCATGGCAAACTCGACCACGGCCATGTCTTTCTCCAGCTCCACCGGAGTTTTCTGGAGGGGAGACATGAGGATGATGGTCTTGGACTGAGCGCGGAAGCTCGCCACCGCATCTCGGAGCCAGCGTTTGACTTCGGTGGCATCCATGAAGTCGTGCAGGTCTTTGAAGATGTAAATCCCCGGCTCCTTGCGATCCATGATCCACTGGATGGCGGGCTGAGGAGATTGGGTGTTGTGCTGCGTGAGGGTGCGGGGCTGGCCGTATTCGACGATGCCGTGGGTGACTGTCCAGACGAATAGGCGGCGCTCGGGGTCTTGTCTCGCGATCGCCGCGATCGCCCGCTCAGCTCGATCTTCCTCGGGGGTGAGCAAGGAAATCAGGGGGTATTGAGCTTTGATGAGAACTTCAAGCTCCTGCACGGTATCAACCCCGCTAAGGAAGGCAACGCAACAACATGTGGATCCGCAATGGGAACGAACTAACGCGCCTAACAGGTCACGAGTTCGTCGCGAGCGCGATCGTCAGACTCTTCGGAAGAAAATGAGGAAGCGCGATCGCTTGCTTCATCTAGGATTCCAGTGGTGGGCAGCATTTGAGGCTGACCGTTCCGCAACACGAAGGCGGTTTCGCAAGCCGGACACTGATGCACCTGGTAGGTTTTGCCCATCGCACCCTCCACGAGGTCGGAATGCTCTAGGTAAAACGTCAGCGCGCGCTCGGTGACGGCAGACATGGACTCCAATTGGGCGGCAGACGCGATTTTTAGCTTGCGATGCAGAGCGGGAGACACGTAAAGAGTCACCTTCTGCTTCGATTCTGCCGACTTCTGCTCAGACATAGTGGCGATCTACGGAAAACGATTCGGAAATGGACAACAGCAATGATTGCTCATCAGCATACTGGCTGTGCCGTCATGACGGCAATAAGTTTACATTTTGAAACAATCACCGAGTCTGGGTGGGAAATCCCGAGTTGGCGATCGCTTCACTTAGCCTCCTCGCTGGCTGCAAGGAGGCTCGATCGCATTGCAAAGACAACAAGCTAGGCGAAGGCGGGGGCGGCGATCGCTCTTTCGCCCAGTTTTTTGAGGCGGACGGGGGAGCTTTGGGCGAGGGTGACGCCTCTGCGTCCGGGTTTGACGGGGCGATCGCTGGCTAGTGCCAAATCTAGGTGGGTCAGGATAGTACCCAGTACGATTCTCATTTCGCTAGCGGCTAACGCGGCTCCAACGCAGCGGCGCGAGCCACCGCCGAACGGCAAAAATTCGTAGGGTGAGAACTGGTTCTCTAAAAAGCGTTCCGGGCGGAATTCGTGGGGGTTGGGATAGAGGTCTTCTCGCTGGTGGATGAGGTAGATGCAGCCGACGGCGATCGCGCCAGGGTCGAGCTGGTAGCCGCACAGTTCGACGGGCTTTTCTACGCGGCGGGGGAACGTCAGCATGGCGACGGGGTAGATGCGCAGGGTTTCGTTGCAGACTGCCGACAAATATTGGAGCTGAGAGAACTGCGAGGCATCGCCCGGATCGGACATGCTCTCTAGCTCGGCCACGAGCTTTTGTTTGACCTGGGGGAGTTTGTGAACCCAGTACAGCGCCCACGTTAGGGATGTGGCGGTGGTTTCGTGTCCAGCCATTAACAGGGTCATGAGTTCGTCGCGCAGTTCGCGATCGCTCAATCCGTCTCCGTTTTCATCTTTGGCGGTGAGCAATAGCGAGAGGATGTCGATGCGATCGGGATCGGGGTGGGCGCGGCGGTCCTGAATTTCTGCAAACAAAAGGCGATCGGTCTCCTCGGCAATTTGGCGAATGCGTCCGCCGGGACTCCAGGTTCCGAAGTCTTTGCGCAGCCACGGCAGAAAGATGAGAGCTGATGCGAGGGGGCTGTTGGTCATGCCCAGGCGCAGGGCTAGCAGGTGTTCGAGTTTTTGGTAGCGATCGCCTTCGTGCAGTCCGAACACGGCTTGTAGGATGACCCGCATTGTAATGGACTGGATGGTGTCGCGGATGTCGATGGGCTTGTCTAGAGGCCAAGCGGCGATCGCCTCTTGCGTGATTGTTTGGATGAGTTGGCTGTAGGCTCTGATGCGCTCGCCGTGGAACGGTGGCATTATTAGCTTTCGGCGCTGCTGATGCCGTTCGCCGCTGAGGAGGACGAGGCTTTGAGAGCCGAGGAGCTGTTCCAAAATTTGATTGGCTTCGCCGGGGGCGGAAAACTCTTTGCCCCGATCTCGCGTGAGGAGAAACTGCACGGCTTTGGGTTCGTTCGCAAGAATCATGGGAACTGAACTGTTCCAGAGCATCTGGGCGGGAAACAAGTCACCGTAGCGCTCGAAATTGGACTGTAAATAGCCGACTGGATCGAGAATCCACTGGCTGACTTGGGCAAACCCGGAGGCGCGCAGGGTGGGGAGGGATTTCATAGCAATGTCGCAAGTGGCGATCGCGATTTGATCGAGATGGTTTCAGCTTTATTATGTCAAGTGCGATCCCGACCTTCACAACCGTGTTTGGAGCAGGTCGCACGCGTCTGGATGTAGACATTGGGCGCGGCTAGAGAGTTTTGACAAACGTCGAGAATGCTCTGCTCTAGCTTGCTGAGAAGCGCAGATCGAGTATTCTTGCGATGAAGCTTGCTAGCCTGAAATGCAGAAGTAGGCTGGCGGAGACGCAGGGTTACGCGAACGATGCCAGTGGATGTTTGGCCGGGGAAAAGTTTTCCGTTGGGAGCCACCGTCGTTAAAGGCGGTACGAACTTTTGCGTCTATGCCAAAAGCGCGATCGCCCTCGACTTACTCCTGTTTGACGAGCCAGAAGCCCCCCAACCCAACCGCATCATCCCCCTCGATCGCCAGCGTCACAAGACGTTTCACTACTGGCACGTCTTCGTACCTGGTGTCGGCCACGGGCAGGTGTATGCCTATCGTGCCTACGGTGCTGACGCTCCCGAGCGCGGGATGCGCTTCGACGATTCGAAAGTATTGCTCGACCCTTATGCCCGTGCTGTCGTGGGGGACGAGCTTTACAGTCGCAAAGCCGCGTCGAGACCGGGAGACAATACCGCGCGATCGCTTCGGGGCGTGGTGGTCGATACGAGCTTGTATGACTGGGAGGGCGATACTGCCCCCTGCATTCCGTATTCCCGCACGGTGATTTACGAGATGCACGTGGGTGGCTTCACCGCGCATCCCAATTCGGGGTTGGAGGAAGACTTGCGGGGGACGTATGCGGGGGCGATCGCCAAAATTCCCTATCTAAAAAGCCTGGGCATTACGGCGGTAGAGCTGCTGCCCGTGCATCACTTTGACGAGCAAGACGCGCCGCCTGGAGTCTCGAACTACTGGGGCTACAGTACGGTAGCCTTTTTCGCACCGCATCGAGGCTACAGCTTTCGCCGCGACCCCATTGGCCCGGTGGATGAATTTCGCGACATGGTGAAAGCCTTCCACCGAGCCGGGATTGAAGTGATTTTGGATGTAGTGTTCAACCACACGGCAGAAGGGGATAAAAATGGCCCTACGCTGTCATTTCGGGGGTTAGACAACGAGACGTATTACATTCTCGACCCCGAAGATTCTGCCGAATACGCGAACTACACGGGCTGCGGCAACACCGTCAAAGCCAATCATCCCGTGATGGGGCGCACGATTCTCGACAGCCTTCGGTACTGGGTGACCGAAATGCACGTCGATGGCTTCCGGTTCGACTTGGCTTCCGTGCTGTCGCGCGATATTTTCGGTCAGCCGCCGGAAGCTCCCGTGCCCGTACTGTGGGATATCGAGTCTGCGCCGACGCTGGCAGGAACGAAGCTGATCGTCGAGGCGTGGGATGCGGCGGGTCTCTATCAAGTCGGTCGGTTCGTCAATTACGGCGACTGGTATGCGGAATGGAATGGTCCCTTTCGGGATGACGTGCGTCGGTTTGTGAAAGGCGATCGCGGTACGGTCGGCTCGTTGGCTTCTCGGATTTTGGGCAGTCCCGACATTTACACGGCGAGCGATCGCGATTCAAATCGCAGCATTCACTTCATTACCTGTCACGACGGGTTTACGCTCAACGATTTGGTGTCTTACGACCGCAAACACAACGACGCTAACGGCGAGGATAACCGCGACGGGACGGATGCGAACCATAGCTGGAACTGCGGGGTTGAGGGGCCGAGTACGAATCCTGAAATCGAACAGTTGCGTTTGCAGCAGATGAAAAATCTGATGTTGCTGCTGCTGATGTCGCAGGGCACGCCGATGCTGTCGATGGGGGATGAGGTGCGACGCACGCAGTACGGCAACAATAATGCCTATTGCCAAAACAACGAATTGAGCTGGTTCGATTGGGACTTAGTCAGCAAGCACCGCGATTTTTTGGCGTTTACGCAAAAGGCGATCGCGCTGACTCAATCGCTCGAACTGTTTCAGCAAGAGCGCCCGCTGTCGATCGGGACGAAAAGCGAGCATCCCTATTTGCAGTGGCACGGCATCGATCTAGATGCTCCAGACTGGCACGACTCGTCTCACACGCTGGCCTTCGAGTTGGGTCACCCCGAACGGGGCGAATATCTCTACGTGGCGCTCAACGCTTACTGGAAACCGCTGAAGTTTCAAATTCCACCGCTGACGGGCGATCGCCGCTGGCATCGCATTATCGACACCGCACTATCATCCCCCAACGATTTCATGGATTACCGTCGTGCCCCGGTTGTTGACGACAATGCGTATGAGGTTGAAGCGCGATCGGCGATCGTGTTGGTGATTAAGCCGACTTAAGGCAATCGCTCGAATAAATTGAGAGCAAAGTCTCGTGCTGCTCCAGGGTGCAACATCACTTTGAAAAAGTAGTTGAGGAAAGCGATCGCCCCACTTAGGCTAGGCTGATTGCGTTCACTTGCCCGTCGAGCGCCCATGCCTGTTATCGATGTCGATCGCCTCTTAACTCCCGAAATCAATCGCCCGGCGCGGTATTTGGGGAACGAGTTTGGCGCGGCGCATCCGCAGTGGGACTCAGCTCGCGTGCGCTGGGTGTTGACGTACCCCGAACTCTACGAAGTGGGCGCGTCGAACTCCGGGCACTTGATTCTTTACAACATTCTGAACGCTCAGCCTCGGCAACTGTGCGATCGCACCTATCTCCCCGCTCCCGAGCTAGCGGCAAAGTTACGTCAGGAGGAGATCCCGCTGTTTGCGGTGGAGTCGCGACGGGCGATCGCCGAGTTCGATATCGTCGGGTTTAGTTTGGCTTACGAGCTGGGGGGGACGAACATTCTGGAGATGCTGGACTTGGCTGGCATTCCTCAGACGTGGCGCGATCGCAACGAGCTAGATATCGCCACTTGCCCGCTGGTGTTTGCAGGGGGGCCGACAGCGACCTCGAATCCCGAGCCGTTTGCGGAATTTTTTGACTTTTTCGCGATCGGTGACGGTGAAGAGGTCTTACCAGAAATCGGACTGGTGGTGGAAGAAGGGCTAGCGGCTGGGCTGTCGCGACGAGAGATCTTGCTCGATTTGGCGCACGTTCCGGGGGTGTACGTGCCTCAGTTTTACGAAGGCGTGCCGCCGAAGCCAACCGTGGCGGGATTGCCCAATCGCATTGCCCGTCGGGTAGCAACGCCGATGCCTCACTACGCCATCAGCGGCCCCGTGCCTTACGTCAATACGGTTCACGATCGCCTGAGTATCGAAGTGCGGCGGGGCTGCACGCGGGGCTGTCGTTTTTGTCAGCCGGGGATGTTGACTCGTCCGGCGCGGGACGTGCGACCGGAAGATGCGATTGAAGCGATCGCCACCGGGTTGGAACGCACGGGATATGACGAATTTTCGCTGTCTTCGCTGAGCTGTTCGGACTATCTCTCGCTGCCAGCAGTGGGAGCTGAGCTGCATAACCGATTGAGCGATCGCCACGTCAATCTATCTCTGCCCAGTCAACGGGTGGATCGGTTTGACGAAAACATTGCCAACGTGATGGGGGGGACGCGCCGCCCGACGGTGACGTTTGCACCCGAAGCGGGAACGCAACGGATGCGCGACATTATCAATAAAGGACTGACTAATGCCGACCTCGTGCGCGGCATCAAAACCGCCGCGGCAGAGGGCTGGGATCGCGTCAAACTCTACTTCATGATCGGTCTGCCGGGGGAGACGGATGCGGACGTGGTGGGCATCGTCGATACCATCGGCCTGTTGCGGCGCGAGTGCCCGACGGCTTCGGGGCGACGGCTGGAATTTAACGTCACGATCTCGAACTTTACGCCCAAACCTCACACGCCGTTTCAGTGGCATCGAGTGAGTACGGAAGAGTTCGTGCGCAAGCAGGATTTACTCAAGCAATACTTCCGCAAGATGCGCGGGGTGAAGGTGAACTTCACGGACGTGCGGTTCTCGATTTTGGAAGATTTCATTGGCAAAGGCGATCGCTCCCTCAGCCAGATGATTTATCAAGCCTGGAAGCAGGGCGCGGGCATGGATAGCTGGTGGGAAAGCATCGATAAAGCCTACAGCGCTTGGGTGCGAGCGTACTACACGAGTCAGGGAAAAGCACTGCCTGAAGACGGTGCGCTCCCCGATCTACCTGCCTTTCACTACGACGTTGACGATCCTTTACCGTGGGACAGCATCGATACGGGAATTGACAAGCAATGGCTCAAAGATGATTTCCACAAGGCGATGGAAGCAGCCACCGTTCCGGATTGCTCGTTTGAGGGGTGTTCCCACTGCGGCATCTGCGGCATCGATTTCGGCCACAACATCGTCTTACCCGCTCTCCCCATCCCCGACATTCAGCCGACTGAGATTCAAACGAAAAGTCTCCAGCGCGTCCGGGTGACTTACGCAAAATTGGGGTCGATGCGGTTTATCGGTCACCTCGATTTGCTGCGACTGTGGGAACGAGCCTGTCGGCGGGCGAAGCTGCCGCTTGCATTTTCAGGTGGATTTCATCCCTCGCCCCGCATTTCTCCAGCGACGGCGCTGTCGTTGGGGTTCACCAGTCGCGAAGAAATTGTCGATATCGAACTGCACGATCGCCTCGACCTCGATCGCTTTCGCGAGACGCTAGCCGCGCAACTGCCTCAAGAGCTGCCGATTCGCGACGTGAGTGAAATTTCGCTCAAAGCGCCTTCGGCTAATAAATCGATGCTCTCGGCAGAGTACGAGCTGACGGTGACAAGCGATCGCGAGCTGGCTTGGGAGGCGATCGCCGCAGAAGTCCTAGCGGCAAGAGAACTGTGGCTAGAAAAAACGACGAAATCGGGC
>JBCBTL010000055.1:0-9323 GCA_039818705.1 Cyanobacteria bacterium J06639_1 | reverse complement strand
GTTTGGCTTGCTCCAAGTCGGCGGTGCGATCGCGGACGCGCACCTCCAGCGTGCGATTGAGCTGGGCGGCTTCGGCCAGCGACCGCTGCAGGCGTTGCACCATGCGGTCGAACGCACTGGCGAGCACGTCGATTTCAGCAATGGAGCCACCGGCCACTGGGCGATCGCCTGCATGCCCTGAACCGCTCGCACTCCCCGCAGAAATCTCGTCAGCCGTGCGACTCAGGTTGAGGATCGGGCGAGCGATGCGGCGAGCTTGCCAAATCCCGAAGGCAATCGAGGCGATCGCGATCCCGGCGCAAATCGACAGCGCCAGATACGCACTGCGGTAAAAAGGCTGCATCAAATCAGTGCGCGGAATGGCCACGATCGCGAGCCAGTCGAGGCCGCGCCCGTCGCGGATGCGAGTGACCTGCGTGAAGTAGGCTCGACCTGCCGAGCTGGCGTGAAACTGCAGGTCTTCGGCAACGCGATCGAAGCCGCCGTAGGTCTCAATGAGATGAGTGGCGGTGGCGCGCACCAGGGGGTCGACGCTCTGGGTGGCGTGCAGGCGTTCTCGTCCGTTCTTCGTGATGCTGTACGGCGGCTCAACTGCGGAGCTGGCCACGATCTTGCCGTTGGGTTCGACCACATATACCGTGCCCGAGTGTCCGAGGTCGAGAGCAGCTAAAAAGTCATCGAGCTGTTTGAGAGAAATATCAACCGCCATGACCCCTTGCAAGTCCCCTGCGTCGTTGTAGAGGGGAATGCTGGGGCTGATGCCTAACTCGGGAAACGCCGAGAAGGTGTAGATAGGCGACCACGTGGCTGCTTCCGAGGCGATCGCCGCTCGGTACCAAGGCCGCAAACGCGGGTCGTAGGTATCTCGCGCGATCAGATCGAGGCGATTACCGGTTTCGTCGAGCTGATAAATGCGACGCTGCAGCCGCTCCTCCTGCACGTACACCAGGCGCAGCTCGTCCGCCCGCACGAGCAAAAAGCGACCGTCCGTATCGCTGAAGTAAAACGTATCGACCGCATCGTCAATTTGTACCTGTCGCCAGAAAAAGTTTTGCAGGCGGGGTAGGTTGTCTAAGCTGAGATTTTCGGTGGCAAAAGCGGCTTTGTTGATGCGCAGAAATCGATGAGGAGTTTCCGTAAGGGCGGAAATGCGTTCGCGCACGCTCGCAGCCACCTCGTGACTGATCTGCTCGGAAAGATCGTCTGCAGCTCGCTGATAGCTCCAAAAGGCGACCCCGCCTGCCACCCCAACAGCAATGACAATTTGCCAGACGAGCGGGAAAACCAAAGCTCGACGCAAGGGGGGCGATATCCCGCGCACGGGTCGGTCGCGATCGCTCAAAGATGCTACTTTCACGGACGGACAAATGAATAAAGGGGCATATGCATAAAGGCGCGAAAATGCTGAATGAGAGTAGCTCGATGTCGAGCTGACGGGATGAAGTGAAACGCAAATCTCTTCGAGTGTACCCAACTCACTTCCCATCGCGCAGCGGGGGCAAATCTCTGCTTGCAGCGGGGGCAAATCTCTACTTGCAGCGGGAGCAAACCTTGGGATGCAGCACAGGAGCAGCAAAGCGGTTGACGTTTCGCGCTTATCGTTCGATGGGAGCGACGAGCCGCTGCGATTCGAGGTCGAGGGCGCGGACAACGCGATCGTATTCCGCCACAGTGCGCGCCATCGTGGCTTCTGCCTCCGTTAGCGAGCCGGACTTTGCAAGCGTTTCGAGGTCGAGACACAGGTGGGCGAGCTGCATAGCGCCCAAGGTAGCGCAGGGGGACTTGAATGCGTGGGCGGCTTTTCGTAACTCTTCAGCTTCTCCATTCGCGATCGCGACTCGGATGGCCTCTAGCTTAGCTGGAGCGTCCCGCAGGTAGACCGAAATAGTCGTCGCCAAAAATTCTCCGCTGTCGTCACCGGTTGCACGGCGAAAGGTTTCTAACACGCTCCGGTCGATCGCGCCGTTGGCCGCCGGGGTTTGCTCGGGTGCGAACGCGGGTTCGGGCTGCGACTTTGACGGTGTTGGAGCCGCTGGAGCCGCCAATGACACCGTTAAACCGAGGGTCTTAGCCGCCCGGTTCAACGCGCGGGCGAGGGCTTCTGAGCGCACGGGTTTGGCCACGTAATCGTTCATCCCCGCCGCCAGACAGCGCTCGCGATCGCCTGCCAACGCATGAGCCGTCATAGCAATAATCCAGGGGCGCTCTGCGTCTTCCGAGCGCTGGCGCAGCGTGCGCGTCACCTGCAAACCGTCCATCTCCGGCATCTGCACGTCCATCAGCACGACATCGTAGGGATGCTGAGACAGAGCGTCGAGGGCTTCGCGACCGTTGCTCGCCACGTCAGCTTGATAGCCCAGGCGATCGAGCATTTGCAGTGCCACTTTTTGATTGATGGCAACGTCGTCAACCACCAGCAAACGCAGAGGATTTGCGGGGACTGCGGATACAGACGCTCTCGCTCCGGCTGGCGCGACTGACGGGGCTTGGGGGCGATAAAGACGCGCCAGTAAAGCGAACAGTTGACTCGGCTTGACGGGCTTGAACGCAAACGCACTCGCCCCAGAAATATCGAGCGATCGCAGGCGTTCGGCTTGCTTGGTGTTGCCCAACGCCAGGAGCTTGAGAGACGCGATCGCGTTGAGAGCAGAAATTGTTTGGGTAAAGTCTGGGTCGTCCGTCAAAACATCCACAATGGCGAGGTCGAACGCGTCGTCAATATCGAGTGCCCGGAGTGCCTGTCGGCACGAAGCGGCTTCAACCACCTCAGCCCGAGCTTGTGAGAGCTGTCGCGAGAGATTGCGCCGTACCGCAGCATTTTCGTACAGCAGCAGCACCCGCTGCCCGAGCAGCACCATTGCCTCTTTCGGAACATCGGGTACGTGAGGCAAGGTGTCCGCATCGGCGGGCGAGACAGCAGCAAAGCTAGCCGTAAAGGAAAACGTCGAGCCGCGACCGACCTGACTGGCCACGTCGATATTGCCCCCCATCATTTCGCAAAGCCGCTGGCTGATGGCTAACCCCAGTCCCGTACCGCCGTAGCGCCGCGTCACGGACGCATCCACCTGCGAAAAAGGCTGAAATAACCGCGCGAGGCGATCGCCGGGAATGCCGATGCCGGTATCCCGCACCACCCACTCCAGTTCAATAGGGGGTGAGTCGCTCGCGGGGGATGAGTCGCTCGCGGGGGATAAGTCTCGAATAGGAGCCGTGCTCAGCGGGCGATCGAACTCGTGGAGGGGATCTTCGCCGGGGCCGCGCCGCACGATAATTTCAACCTCACCCGCCTCGGTAAACTTGACGGCATTGCCCACTAGATTGACTAACACCTGCCGCAGTCGGGTGGGATCGCCGATAATTTCGCGCGGTACGTCCGGTTCGATCCACGAAGTTAATTCCAACCCTTTTTCGGCAGCAACGGGCGCGAGTAAATCGAGCGCGTCTTCGAGGCAGCTTGCCACCTCGAACCGCTGGCGTTCCAGCTCCATCTTGCCCGATTCGATTTTGGAGAAATCGAGAATGTCGCCGATTAAGGTCAGCAAGGCCTCGCCGCTGGTGCGGATGGTTTCGGTAAAGTCTTTTTGCTCGAAACTGAGCGGGGTGTCGAGCAATAGTCCCGTCATGCCAATGATCGCGTTCATCGGGGTGCGCAGCTCGTGGCTCATCACCGCCAGAAACCTACTTTTCGTGTGGTTTGCGGCCTCGGCATCGAGCTTGGCTCGTTCCAAATCCGCCGTCCGATCGCACACCCGCGCTTCCAAATCGGTGTTGAACTGCGTTAGCTCGGCGAGGGCTTGCTGCTGCCGCGCGGCCATCCGCGTGAAGGCGATCGCCAACTGATGCACCTCTGCCACTTCAAAACCATCGGCATCGAGCGCCTCAAAACCGCCGCGTTCGATTTCGCTTGCCGCCTGACTGAGTTGTTGCATCGGTTGAATAACGCGGCGCGAGGTAAATAGAAATAGCACGACGGTGATCCCAACTGCGGCAGCTCCCGTTAGAGCAGCGATCGCCACGTCTCGGTAGAGACCAGTCATGAACTCTGAAGTCGGAATCGCGACGACCAGCGTCCACTCCAACCCCGATTCTGGCAGCAGGGGGCTAGCCTGGATGAAACACTGCTTGCCGTCGAGATGGGGGGTGAATTGGCGAGAACGTTCGAGCGTCGTCAACGAACTCTGCGAATCGTCCGTCGTGCTGCCGAGAGCGCCGCTGAGGTAGCTAAAAACCGTACGAATGGCCGGAATTTGACTGTCCGTTGCCATCAGGCGATCGCGGCGATCGCCATCGAGCTGGATGAAGAGCGGCTCGTCCGCCGAGCTGGCCACTAGCGCACCCGAGGGCTCCACGATGAAGGCATGTCCGCTTTCGCCAATATCCACCTGATTGAGGACATCGCTGAGCTGGGTCAAGGTAATGTCGATCCCGAACACGCCCCGCAGCTCGCCTGAAGAGGCGTACACCGGCAGAGCGGGCGTGATCCCCAAATCGGGAAATGCAGCAAACGTATAAATCGGCGACCAGGCGAGCTGCCCCGCTGCCGCCGCCGTTTCGTACCACAGGCGATCGCGAGGATCGTAGGCACCGCTGGTAACGAGCGCATCGCGGCGACCGTCGGGGGTAAGGGTGTAAATCTGTCGTGCGCCAGCCGTGGTGACATCGCGCACGTAGGCCAAACCGACTTCCCCCTCTTTCACCAGTAAAAAGTCCCCGTCCTCGCTGCCGTAGTACATCGTGTTAACGGAGGGCGAGAGGTTGACCTGCTGCCAAAAATGCTGCTGCAGGCGATCGAAATTATCGAGATCGAGCTGGCCTGCGCTGGCTGAAATCGCTTCGAGTTCGAGAAAAATTTCGGGAATTTCGACGAAGCTGCGCACCCGATCTTCAACGCGTTCGGTCACTTCCTGGCTGAGGCGAGCCGCCAGCTTGCGCGCAGCCTGCTGTCCCGTCCGAAATTCCAGCCACCCCGTTAACCCCACCGTTGCGGCCAGCAATGCAAACGGCAACACCACCGTCTGCCGCAATGACTGCCGCCGCCGAGGACGACCGGAAGCGCGGTGCTGCGCGATCGCGGGTTTCATATCAACCTCATTTGGCGGACGTTCCAACTGATGAGTCTCGAACAGACCCGAGACACGCGGTCACTTTTTTAGCCATGTCGTGCGTTCTGTCTGCGCACTAGTTTGCACGGAGCCTACCCAAAAGCGATCGCGATTCCTGCATCTGGAGAAACTCGTTACAAAATGCGTTGTGACCGACAGGCGATCGTAGCTCCCGAGCTGTTGGGCCACTGCGCGCCAGGGCGAGCGACGAGTGGGATGCCAGCAGTTTACGATACGGAAAGACGATGTAGCATCCCTCGGAGCCCGCTCGGCATGTCCGCCCCGGACGCATCCCCCCGACACGAACTGCCCAGCCGCATCCGCAATAGAGGAGCGAGGCGAGTGTTCGCGATCGCCTTGATTCTGTCATGCCTGCCCGCGATCGGCATCGGCACGACCAGCCAAGCCCAATTACGCTGGCTTGAAGGGGATATTCGCACTCGCCTCAAACGCGCGGCGCGGCTTGCCAAAGTCGAGGTGAACAGTTGGTTGACGACGAGTACTTCTGCGCTCCAGCACGAGGCCACGATCCAGACCCTCAATGTCCTCAATGTGCCCCCAAAAAAAGCCACGCTAGAGGCTTTATCGACGGTTTATCCCTGGTTTTCGACGGTCTTCATTACCGATGCGGAGGGGAATGTCATCGCTCGTGGAGACGGCGCAGCACTCTCGAATTACAGCGATCGCCGCTATTTCCAGCAGGTAGCTAATGGCGCGTCCGTCGGTCGCCAAGTGGTCATCGGTCGCACGACAGGTCAACCCGCTCTGTGCATCGCAGTCCCCATAGCCGACCGGGCTGGGTTTCAGGGCGCAGTCGTGGGATGTTCGACTCTGAACATTGTGGCAGGGGCGATCGCGAATACGCGCATCGGGACGACGGGATCTGCCGTGCTGCTAGACGAGGAATCGCGCGCGATCGTCGGCGGAGATTTCTACGAAGACGGCACGACACCGTCGTTTCGCCCATATCTGGATTCCAATAGCTACCGTCCCGATCGGATGTTTGGTTTTGTGGAAAACGATCGCGACATCCTCGCCTACGGAACGGACATTGCCTTGGGCTGGACGTTAATCGTTCGCCAAGATGCGGCTGAAGCATTGGCTCCCGTGGTTGCTGCCCGCCGCCAAACGGCAATCTTCATCGCGATCGCGATCTGTCCCCCTGTCGTGCTAGGGATTTCCTATTGGGCAACTGCTTGCAAACGATCCGAGCAGTTCGACTCGTCCACACCCGTGAAATAGTGCCGGACATCAAACCGCATTCCATCCCGTCCCGACCTGGCTTCTCTAGTTCTGGCCTCCTAAATCCTGGCCTCCTAAATCCTGGCTTCTCACGTAAAGAATGTCGTGCGCTCCCGGTGCTTCGCCACCGACTCCACCAGCCCCATCGCAATGAAATTTGTCAGCAACGCCGAGCGCCCGTAGCTCATAAAAGGCAGCGGTAGACCCGTGATTGGAGCCAGGCCGATGGTCATGCCCAAATTTACTACGGTTTGGAAAATCAACATGCTGAACACGCCGACGGCAATGAGGGAACCGAAGCGATCGCGCGCGCTCTGCGCGATGACGATCAGTCGCAAAAACAGCAGCCAATACAGCAAAATCACAACTGCCGATCCGATGAAGCCCCACTCTTCCCCCACCCCCGCAAAGATGAAGTCGGTGTGCTGCTCGGGGATGAAATCGAGCTGGGTTTGCGTGCCTTGTAGGTATCCCCGCCCCGTTAGACCGCCCGCCCCGATCGCGATTTTGGACTGAATCAGGTGGTAGCCCGACCCCAGCGGGTCAGCTTCGGGGTTTAGGAAAACGATCAGGCGATCGCGCTGATAGGGCTTCAAGATGCTCCAGCCGAGCTGTCCCAACTGACCCGCGAGCAAATTCGCCAGACCGAAAATCAACAGTCCCGCCCGCCGCCACGGGAACTGCCACACGGCCAGCGCCCCCATCGCCATCGCCCAGAATAGCCACGCCCACAGCATCCATTCCAGTTCGGTGTTGAGATAGATGGCGTACAACACGGCGGCCACGGCAGGCGAGAGCATCAGCAGCAGCCAACTGCCGCGCGCTCCACCCCAAAACGTCATCCCGGCGGCGATCGCCACGAACACCAGCGCCGTGCCTAAATTCGGCTGCAAGAAAATCAGCAGCCACGGCGGGGCGAGCAACGCGACGACCACGCCGATCTGAGTGAAATAGCGAATGGGCAGGTGATGCAAAACGGCGGCCAGACTGATAATCGCGCCGATTTTGGCAAATTCGGACGGCTGAACTTTGAAACCCGCCACCATGATCCAGCGCTCGGCTCCGCCACCGCTAACGCCAACCACCATCACAGAGACGAGTAAAGCGATCGTGATGCCGTAGGTAACCCAATGCCAGCGCAGCCACAGGTCGTAGGGAATGCGAGAGACGATCGCTACGATCCCCAGCCCCATCGCCGCCATCACCGATTGCTGCATCCAGTAAGACGACTGCGTGCGCGTGCTGTAGATGCTGAGGATGCCGATGCTGACCAACCCGACCACTAGCAGCAGCAGCACCAGATCGAAATCTTTCCAATCCTGTCGCCACTGCTCGACATCCCAGGTTTGCTGCCACCACTTCGTTACGTTCATCCCCCACCTCATCCCGTAAATTTGGAGCGGTTCTGTTCAGTTACGTCTAGGTCTATCCAGCTTGGCTGTGTTGCTCAATCGTCTAAATCGCCTGCCATGACTGCTTCGATCGCCTGCTTCGTCGAAGTCTGAAATTCTTGAATATCTACCCGTCGCAACAGCGTCAATGCCGCCACCATCCCTACGGCTTGAACCGCAAACACAGTTCCGTAAGCCAACACGGGCACGTCGAAGAGCGATCGCCCCAAATCTAAAAGTGCCCCCCCGAGAACGGTGGCCGAGCCGCGCGCGATCGCCTGAGCCAAGCCCCACGCACCAATAAACGTACCCGCCGTTTCAGCCGCTGTCAGGTCGAGCATCAGGCTAATCGCTCCCGCCGTCAGCACCCCAGAGCAGCACCCGAAAACCCCGACGGCAGACATCAGCACGACCGGCGCGCCCGTCCATCCCGCCAAAATCAGCAAAATCAGACAGGATGCCACGGAAAGACAGCCCAATTTCACCGTATTTTTCTTACCCAGCCGAGGCACGAGGGCAAATCCAGAAGCCGCAATCCCCAGCAACGTCCCCATGCCGAAGTAGGCGTTGAGCTGAGTCGTATCGGAAATTGCCATCTCGAATACCTCGCCGCCGTAAGGCTCCAACACGGCATCCTGCATGAACAGGCTGACGCTCATCAGCAGCAGAAAGAAAAAGAAAATCCCGGTTTGGCGGCTGGCAAGCAGCACGTTCATTGCTTGTTTGAATGTGATTTGGTCTTCGCGATCGCCTGAAGTTCGTCCGGAGCGCGATCGCGAGGCAAATTGCGAATATCGCTTCTCGATCCCGGCCAGTGAGACAACCGCCAGCCCCACCACCACCGCAGGCACGATGACGAACAACCGATTCACAGCAGCCTGAATGTCTGCCATCGGCGCTTCCACCCCAATTTGTTTGAGCAGTACGCTGCTGGTAATTGCCCCTGCGATAATGCCGAGCATCAGCATCGACCAAACCGTGCTGACAACTCGCGATCGATTGTCCTCGTCGGACACGTCCACCAGCAGCGCGGCGAAGGGAGTTGAGCTGGCGCTGAGGGCGAGGCCGTAAATCGCGAAGACTCCTCCCAGCGCTCCGATCCAGGCATAAGTGGGGAACGTCCACCCCACTGCTGCAATGCTGCCGTTGAGCTGCCAAATGACCTGAACGGCCAAGAATGCAGATAGCGTGAATCCAATCGTTCCCATCCACACGTAGCCCGTGCGGTGGTAGCCGTTGATGGGTTTAGCATCCGACATCTGGCCGAACCAAACGCGAGCCGGAGCCATAAACTGATGCACGGCGATCGCCCCCGCCGCCAACAGCGCTGGAACCCTCAGTTCGTCAATCAACAACCGATTGAGAACCCCCAGGGTCAGCACCGACATGATGCCCAACCCCATCTGAAACAGCCCCATCCTCACCATGGCGTACCAAGGAAGGGGAGGAGTCAAAGCACGCTGCAAATCGGCTGGAAATGACGAACTACTGCTGGACATGGGGAGCGCAATCCTCGCGAAGACCGAACGAATCCACCCATTATCCTAAGTCCAACCTCTCTGCTGCGAGTGGACAGGCATTGGAGTAC
>JBCBTL010000054.1:0-9374 GCA_039818705.1 Cyanobacteria bacterium J06639_1 | reverse complement strand
CACGAAAAATACTCCATTCCTTTCGTGTGTCTGACGTTTGCGCTAGTGGGCGCGCCGCTAGGATTGCGACCCCAGCGCACCAGCTCCTCGATTGGTTTGGGGTTGAGCGTGCTGATTATTTTCGGGTACTACCTCGCCATGTTTATTTCGCAAGCGCTGGGACAGGTGGGGGCGTTGGGGCCAGCGATTGCCGCTTGGTTGCCCAACATCGTCGGCTGCTCGATTGGCGGATTTTTGGTGTATCGCGCGTCCCAAGCTTAGTCGAGAGTGCTGGCGAAACTGTCTTTTGTGCGAGGCTGGTTTTCTTGTCGTCTGTTCTTTTGTGCCCGATCCCCGTGCCCTCAGCTCAATTTGCCACCGCCGATCGCGTCCGCGACCTGTTCGATCGCATTGCGCCCCAATACGATCGCCTCAACGACCTGCTCAGTTTGGGGCTGCATCGAGTGTGGAAAGAGATGGCAGTGAAGTGGGCCGAGCCTCCGGCAGGCGGTACCGTGCTGGATGCGTGCTGCGGCTCGGGGGATTTGGCACTGCGGCTGGCGCGTCGCGTCGGTTCTCAGGGGCGCGTAGTGGGGATCGATCTTTCGGAAAACTTACTGGCGATCGCGCGGCAGCGTTCCGGGATACTTGCTGAGGGCGATCGGATTACGTGGCAGCAGGGCGACGCGCTCGCTCTCCCTTTTGAAGAGGGGACGTTTGATGCAGTGACCGTGGGCTACGGACTGCGCAACGTCACCGATATTCCGCGCAGCCTGCGAGAAATCGAGCGGGTCTTGCGTCCGGGGAGACGAGCCGCCATCCTCGATTTCCAGTCTGGAGTCGGCGCGTCATCGACGACAACTGAGGACAATCCAGCCAATTGGTTTCAGCAGACTTATTTGACCGGCATTGTCGAGCCTGTTGCCATGCAACTGGGGCTAGCTGATGAATATGCCTACATTCGCGATAGTTTGCAAGCGTTCCCCGACGGTCGCACGCAACGTGCCCTCGCGCGCGATGCTGGATTTGAGCGCGCGACGTACTACGACGTTGCAGGCGGTTTGATGGGCGTGCTGGTCTTGCAGAAAGGCGATCGCCTCAATCCGGCCGAGCATCTTCGCGACGAGAATCCCCTTAATCCCGAGCGAAATACCGGGGTATACTAGGTATCACACTCGCAGGACGGTCGCGACTCGTGCAGTTGTCTTGTAAAAGCGAATACGCCTTGCTCGCCTTATTCGAGCTAGCCCAACATTACCGCGATGGCGAACCGCAGCAAATTAAGGCGATCGCCGCCGCCCAAGACATTCCCGAACGGTATCTAGAGCAACTGCTGGCGGCTTTGCGACGGCAAGGGTTGGTACGCAGTCAGCGCGGTGCGAAAGGAGGCTACGTGCTCGATCGCGAGCCGTGGCAGATCGACCTATACGAGGTCGTGCAGTCGATTGAGGGGAAAGAATCCGACACTCGCTCCAACGCTTCGACTCCAACGATCGAGATGGAAGTGCTGCACGAGACGTGGCAGGAGGTGCAAACTGCGGCAGAAGCGGCTTTGCGCAAGTGGACGCTGCAAGACCTGTGCGATCGCAAAGTTCAGCGTCAGCGCGGCACCGTCATGTACTACATCTAGTCCGGCATCCCGAGAGCAAGCCTGCAAGATGTTGACGGACAGAACAGGTCTGATGGCAGCTACGCCCGAGGCTCTGAGAACAGAGTTCCCTCGGGACAGTAGGATCGCGTTCAGCGGTAATTTTATTTCCCCGATCGCTGCTTTCGGGCGGAGGTTTGACGGCGTTTCCAGGCTGAAACCGTCCAATCGCTGAGGGAATGGCTCATCGCTCCCAACTCCAGACCGAGCCACGTCCAGCCCAGCAAGGTCGCGTGAGAAAAGGGGGTGCCCGCAACGGGGCGTGCGAGCCAGAGCCATGCCGCTCGTCCCCATGCGAAAGGTGTCCAAGGAGCGCGATCGAGCAGGTGCAATGCATAGAGCGCGATCGCTCCGCTCCCCAGTACCCACGCGCCCACGTACAGCAATCGGACGGTCGTGCCTACTACGGGGCCGTGAGACCACACCGAACGGTGACGCAGCGCCCGTCGGTACGGAATCCAGAGCCAGCGCAACCACAGCCAGCGTTGGTATTGCAGCGATCGCGTGTCTAAATCGCCGCCGAACATCAGGCCGCTAAACAAGTACGCTGCCCCGACCGTCAAAGCCACGGTCGTGCTGCGCGCCGCAGTTCCCGCCCATAGCGTGACCCAAGGGAGCGTCCAAAGCGTAACGCGATCGTGAACTCGACCCGACGGCATGGCACTGACAGAGCTTCGTTCTCGACCCTATCCCACCGTTGCAGCCTTGGCGAGAAAGGCATCCAACATGCCCCGCGCCTCGAAAATCTCGAACAAATTGACATCGCGTTCCACCAAACAGGCGTGACCGCTATCGGGCAGAATTTCGATCGCCACCTGCGGCAAGCGTTCGGCCAGGCGGCGAACCTCGTTCACAGAGGGCAATACGCGATCGCGAGCGCTCGCGATCGCCAGCGTCGGCACGCGCAGCGCCTCTAAATTCAGGTCATCGGCTCGAAAATTACGCAGCAGTTGAAAGCGATGCAGACTAGTTTGCTTGTCAACCACTCGGACGATATCCAAAAACTGTTCGCGATCGCGATCGCTCACCCGCGCCGAATTTAACAACCAATTCAACGATTGCGGCAGCGAAACGTGATAAACCCATTCCGGCAGCCACGACATCCATTGACTGACACCGTCTAACCAAGATTGCCGTGCCAGCGACGAGGCGGGATTGACCAGCGCCAGTCCGGCCAGACGATGAGGATAGCAAGCGGCCAAAGCCAGCGCCCAGCAGCCGCCAAACGACTCGCCACAGACCACCACGGGACGATCGGGCATGTGGGAGAGCGCGAGATCCACCATCTCATCCCACGACAGCAGCGCCCCAGCAGGCGGCAAACTCAAACAGATCACGTCGAAATGACTCGATAAAGCTGGGCGTTGGCGATAGAACAGCTTGCCGGTCGCGTCCATACCGGGGAGATACAGCAAAGGCACGCGCGATCGCTCGGTCTGCGCAATATCGGCTCGGCCTTTGCGAGAGATAGAAGAAGTGGCACTCACGCCGTCGGCTCTCCGTAAATACGTTCGAGTAAGCGTCCGCGCGTGCGGCTGGCAAGGCGAAGTGACAGCTCCGTCATATCTTGCCCCGTTTGCGGCTGGCGATCGCGCTCGGTCACCCAAATGGGCGGCGCGATATTCACGTCCACCTCGCGGTACATGACGATCGGGTGCGCGCCATCCCCCCGAAAGGAAGGCTCCGTAGGGTCAAACCAGCGGAACAAAGCTAGAGGTAGATCGGGCGCGCGGTATTCCTGGCGAGGACAGATCGCGATCGGCACGATCGGAAGGGGAGTGATGCGCGATCGCAAGGCCATGTGGGCGAACCCGCGATGAAACGCAGCCATCCTGTGGGGCTGGCGATGCACGGTCATCGAATCCACTCCTTCGGGAAACACGCCGATCGCCGCGTGGGTTTGCAAGCAGGTTTCAGCCTGTCGAAAAAACTCGACTTGCTGGCGCTTGCTGCGCCCTAGTGGCAAACAGTCGAGCTGCGCGATCGCCTCGCGCAAGCCGGGAACTTGGGTCATGTAGTAGTGACAGGCAAACCGCACCGGCAGACCCAACGCCGTCATCACCACGAAGGGGTCGAGAATACTGCGGTGATTGCACGCGACGATGGCAGACCCGCCCGGCCAGTGCTCCAAGCCAAAAACTCGCACTTCTGTTTGACACGCAGCCAATACCCCTCGCGACCAGTCCAGAGGCGACGGAGCAAGTTGGGCGGGTGCGAGAGATGAAAGCATGAATGCAAGCGCGAAGCGAAGATAGTGATGCCCTTGAATGTCACGTCAAGAGATTCTGATTCTATGGTAAGGGATATTGTTAAGTTTCGTTGCTTTGAAGGCGTTCGGGTAAAGCGGGAGCGGGGGTAATGCGAGTGGATTTCGTGCGTCATGGCATTGCCGAAGAGAGAATGCCCGGTCGTCCCGATCGCGATCGCGCCCTGACTGGAAAGGGACGAGCCAAAACAGCGGCGATCGCGTCTCAACTGCACCGTTGGGGCTGGCAGTGGGACGCGATTTTGAGCAGTCCTCTGGTGCGCGCTCGCCAAACGGCTCAGATTTTGCAGACTGCTGAGCTTGCCCGTGAGGTTGAACCGTTCGAGGCACTGGCTCCGGGCGGCGAGTTTGCTGAGCTGGTGCAGTGGCATCGCGGTCGGCCTGACGTGTCTAGCGTGGCGCTCGTCGGACATCAACCGGACTTGAGCTGCTGGATCGAGCTGGCCGTGTGGGGCCAAGCGAGCGGCAAGATCCAACTGAAGAAAGCGGGCATCGGTCGGGTGGACTTCGCCGGTGGCAGCGTGCGTTTGGGACGCGGCATGCTGATCGAAGTTCTCTCTCCAAAAACCATGTTGGCTAACAGCTAACGGCGGCATAATGTCTCGAATCTCGGCCAGCGCTGCTCGATTGAGTCGGCAAACATGCTTCAGTCAGCGAATATGCCCGTGTTGCGCAGCGCGTCCATGCATTGATAGACCGCTGGAGATCGCTCGGTGTCGGCCAGAACGGCAATGCCAATCGATCGCTCCAGGGGGATCGGCAGTTCGCGAGCCGTGACTCCTGAGGGGATGGGAAGTGCGGCCAAACGAGGGAGGATCGCTGCGCCTAGCCCTTGCGCCACCATACTCAAAATGGTCGAATCCTCTTTGATTTCGTAGGCCACGTTGAAAGGTTGACCGGCTTGCATCCAATGCTCGCGCAGCATCGAGGTGCATTCGGCGTAATTGGAAAGAATGAACGAATGCCGAGACAGCTCGTTCCAGCTCAAGCGATCCCCTGGATAGGGTTCGGTATCGGGCAGCAACACGATAAATTCATCGCGTGCAATCTCCCAGGTTTCAAACTCGGACGGGCGCGGCAACGGGACTAATCCCACATCCACTGTGCCTTCGCGTAGTGCCTGTTCGACCTCTGCAGGAGCGCTTTCAGCGATGATCACGTCTAGGTTGGGAAACCGTTGGGTCAGGCGAGAAATGGCTGGCGGCAGGAGGTGCGTGGCAGCGCTGCGAAACGACGCGATTCGGACTCGACCGCCGTCTAACCCCCGCACCAAATGAGCGTCCCGCTCCATGCGATCGCGCACCCGCACGATTTGGCTAGCGTGATGAACCATCTGCTGCCCGACATCCGTCAGTCGCGCCCCGAAGCGCCCCCGCGACACCAAAACCACCCCGAGTTCGGATTCTAACGAGGCGATCGCGCGACTGACGGCGGACTGCGAAATGCCGCGATCGCTTGCCGTTACCGAGAAATTTCGCGTTCGAGCGACATCCAGAAAAATCCGCAGTTGTTCGACGTTCACGCGCACCTCTCGGCGATCGCCCCAGCCATCCATAAAGTTCAAACCGGACAGTAATCAGACCAGAATTCAGATCGGACTGGGGGCAGATCGAGACTCATTCAGATCTATTCGCTTTTCGCATGGATGCGCGGCGCGAAGCGTGTTGTAGATCACGGTTTACAGAGATAAATCTTTCGCAATTTTGTCAATCCTAGTAAACAACTATTCCGAGCAGAGTCGCGGTCAGGGAGTGTTGCATGATGTTCGAGCTTATTGCCTACAAAAAGTTTCGAGATACGCCACAGGTGCGGTTTTTCGACATCACGATTCCTGCGTCGAATGCCCGAGACTTGGTGTGCCACGAAGGGCCTGCCATCAGCCCTAACAACAGTCTTGAAGGAAACTGGCAGTTCTACTTGCATCCCGGTCAAGAAGATAACTTGCTAGCGCTGTCGGGCGGCAGAACGTTTTATTTGGTCAATTTTGCCTGGCAGCAACCGTTTCACGTTGTCCGCCTAGAGGCCAACGGAGACATTCTGCGCATCCCTCCGGGTACGTTTCATCGCTCGGTCTCTGACCCGAAAGGTTCAGTGGTCATCAATCAAGCCGTGCGTCACGCGCGCGCCACGGTCGAAAGTGAATTCCGCGTCTACAACAGCGGCGAGATTCCGCGTTTGAGACAGCTTCTCTCTGGCATAGAATTGCCGCCACAATTGCATCGATTGGATAGCGATCGCGCCAAAGCGGCCTAGCTAATTCGCACTTAATTCAAGGCCAGTACATCCATAGCGGTAGTCCTGCGGTCGAGAGTTCGAACTGCAAGCGCTGCATGAGTTTCTGGCCGGGAATGAGACGCATTAGGGGACTAGCTGGGCGGGGAGTGATGTCAAACAGCTTCGTGTTGCTGGGCAGTTTGGCAAGCTGAGCCGCCCAGCGTCGCGCATCTTCTTCCGTGCCCAGGCGATCCACTACGCCCAAATTGACTGCCTGCTCGCCACTGAAAATGCGCCCGTCAGCAAAAGCACGCACCGCTGACACAGAGAGACTGCGAGCTTTGGCGATCGCCTGTACGAATTGGTTGTAGGTCGTGTCGATCAAGTCTTGCAAAATGTGCTGTTCTTCGGGAGTTAGCTCGCGGTCGAACGCCAGAATATCTTTGTAGGGGCCAGACTTAATCACTTTGAACGATACGCCTACTTTTTCAAGCAAGCGCTCGACGTTATTCCCGCGCAAAATCACGCCGACGCTGCCCGTGATCGTGCCGGGATTGGAGACGATGTGCTGCGCTCCCATGGCAATATAAACGCCGCCCGAAGCGGCAATATTACCGAAGCTAGCGACAATTTGAACGCCCTTATCCTGAAGTTTTTTGAGCGCTTCGTAAATCTCTTGAGAGTCTCCAACGGTGCCCCCTGGACTGTCGATGCGGAGCAGCAATGCCGGGAACTTTAACTCTTCAACAGTTTTCAGCGCTTTGAGCACATTCACTCGCGTTTTCGCGTCGATCGCCCCGCTCACTTCCAATCGCGCAATCCGGCGACGAACGTTTCCTCTCAGCAACTTTTTCAACATCACCCTTAAACCGAAAAAAATCTTCCAGAACGCGATCGCTTATCCATCTAAATCGGCAAACAATAGCGGTGCCAACCCGGCTGCTTCAGACAAGGTCGTATCTTCGTGCAGCTCGAAGCTGTAAAAGCGATCGAGCTTTTCGCAAAACGTTTCTGGGGTCATCGCCTGCACGTTGGAGCTGATGATATAGCTTTGCGCGGGAGCCGACCGGAAAGACTGATACGCCTTCGTGCAATACGTCAGCTTGGCCGCTTCCGGCGCTGCATTCCAGGTCTCCGCAGTCGCCTGACTAGAGAGTTCTACAGGCACTTCAGGCTTGAGATTCGCCGCGATCGCCGGACTCGTCCCGACATTTGCGATGGCTACCGCCACGACCAAGCCGACGGCGATCGCCCAGACGACAACTCGATGCCACGCGCGGCCCAACCCTTCAGACAGGACAGTCATGCTGACTCATACAGAAACGTTTCTTTAGTTTAGACGCTAGGCTGTTAAAAAACTTAAGAATTGCAATTAGCACGCCGCTATGGGACGCAAGGTCAAGAAAATCAAATTTCCTCACCTGCTGGGGTCGAAATGGACGGCCATGCGGGAGGTGATGGGATGGCGACACTTTCAGGTGCGCGATCGCCGCGATCGGCAAGGGGTGGTGTTTGCTGAATTGGTGTCTACCTGTCAGCCCGACGTGAAAGTCTGGGTGAATGCGAAAACCCTACGCAATCGGCAACTATGGCGAGCGGGATGGCTGAGTTTGGACGAACAGCGCGAGCTAGCCGAGCTTGAAACGATCGCGAGCGAAATGGCAGCATCGTCAGGGGTCGCATCATCGACGGCACCCACTCCTCCTGCTTGAGGCACGCTTCATGGCTTTGCGCATCGGCAACGGCTACGACATTCACCGGCTGGTCAGCGATCGCCCCTTGATTCTGGGCGGCGTGGATATTCCCTACGAGAAAGGCCTACTCGGTCACAGCGATGCCGACGTACTGGCTCACGCGATTACGGATGCGTTGCTGGGGGCAGCGTCTCTCGGAGATATCGGCCAACATTTTCCCCCTGACGACCCGCAGTGGAAAGGGGCGGACAGCATGAAGCTTCTGGCTCACATCGTCAGCCTGGTGCGCGAGCGTGGCTGGGCGATCGCCAATATCGACTCCGTGGTAGTTGCCGAACGCCCCAAACTCAAAAAACACATTCCGAATCTGCAAAAGCGCCTGGCGGAGGTCATTGCTGTCGAACCCGAACAGGTCAGCGTCAAAGCGACGACCAACGAGAAACTCGGCCCGGTGGGAGCGGGAGACGCGATCGCTGCCTACGCCGTCGCTCTCCTCGAATCTGCGTGAGATGACTGGCGAACCCTCCATTAGTCCCATTGCGCTGAATTTGGAAGACATCGAGCGCTCCGGTTTGCCGCAAAACGTCGCGGGTGTTGATGAAGCCGGACGCGGGGCTTGGTTCGGTGCCGTTGTGGCCGCAGCCGTGATGTTGACCGACTCTCAACGGGAGTTCTTACAACAGGCGGGAGCAACCGACAGCAAAAAACTGACTGCTGAGCGGCGAGAAACACTGGCGATCGCCATTCGCCACCACGCCCGCGCCTGGGCATTGGGCTGGGCGCATCCGGTTGAAATCGATCGCGTCAATATCTTACAAGCCACCTTTCTCGCAGCCCGACGGGCGCTGTACTGGCTCGATCCACCGCCGCAAGCCTGTGCGATGGACGGCAATCATCGCATTGCCCGGCTGAACCTACCCCAAATCGCGATCGTGAAAGGGGATAGCAAATGCGTCGAGATCGCCTGCGCCAGCATCTTGGCGAAAACCCACCGAGATCGCTGGATTCGCACCCTGGCCGAACGCTATCCAGGCTACGACTTGGCATCCAATAAGGGCTACGGCACGACCTCGCACCGTCAGGGTTTGGAGCGATTGGGAGTCACGCCGCTGCATCGACTGTCCTACAGACCTTGCCAACAGCGATCGCTTTCTCTGGATGTCTGAAGTCAACCCGTCCGATCGCCCCGTACGTCCTGGCCGAATCGCGGAACCTGATGGGAGCGTGAGGATTTGTGCGTCGCCGCGTGAAGCAGACCCGTTGGGTGGTACTCTCGGCGCTAGTGGGAGCGATTCCCTGCTTCAATGGGAATGCAAATTGTAAAGCTTTGTTAGACGGAGCCCCAGCATGTACATCGTGCAAATCGCGTCTGAATGCGCTCCGGTGATCAAGGCCGGAGGCTTAGGCGACGTTGTCTACGGACTCAGTCGAGAGTTAGAGTTGCGCGGTCATACGGTCGAGCTGATTCTGCCCAAATACGACTGTATGCGCTACGACCACGTGTGGGGGATGCACGACGCTTACCAAGACTTGTGGGTGCCCTGGTATGGCGGTGCGATTCACTGCACGGTTG
>JBCBTL010000053.1:0-9417 GCA_039818705.1 Cyanobacteria bacterium J06639_1 | reverse complement strand
CCTATGCAGCACTCAATGCCCAGGCCAATCAGGTGGCCCACTATTTACAAAAGCAGGGGGTAAAACCTGAGGTTATCGTCGGCCTTTGTGTCCCCCGCTCTCCCGCCATGATCGTTGGCTTGCTGGGCATTCTCAAAGCGGGTGGAGCTTACGTCCCGCTCGACCCCACGTATCCTCCAGCCCGACTTCAGCTCGTGTTGGCTGACGCACAGGTCTCAGTCCTCGTGACGCAACCTCAGCTTTTGGAGACGCTGCCCGACCACCCCGCCGAACTGGTGTGCTTAGACGAGGAGTGGTTCGCCACCGTTGATGCATGCCCGGATGTTGATGCACCCTCGGACGATGTTCGCGCCGCAGTCACTCCCGAGCATTTGGCCTACGTTATCTACACGTCGGGATCTACGGGCAGACCGAAAGGCGTTGCCATGCCCCATCGCGCTCTGACAAACTTGCTCTGTTGGCAGCAGGAAAGCGCGATCGCCCCCGCATCTAGAACCCTCCAGTTCACCTCCCTCAGCTTCGATGTTTCATTTCAAGAAATTTTCGCCACGCTGACCGCTGGCGGCACGTTAGTACTCGTCTCCGATCGCGATCGCCGCGATCCGTTCGTGTTGTCGAATGTTTTGTGTGAAAAAGCGATCGAACGCCTCTTTTTACCGTTTTCCGCGCTGCAAAGTTTGGCTGAAGTCATCGACAGTACGGGAGTCGTGCCCTCTCACCTGCGAGAAGCGATTACGGCGGGAGAACCTTTGCGTATCAGTCCGGCGATCGCCCGCTGGTTCGAGCGGATGCCCCAAGCTCGGCTAGTCAATCACTACGGCCCTACCGAAAGCCATGTCGTCACCAGTTTCCTCTTGGATGCGTCCGTTAGCGCGTGGAGTTCTAGTCCTCCGATCGGCACACCCATCGCCAACTCGCGCGTCCAGATTCTCGATCGCCAGCTTCAACCCGTCCCCATCGGTGTAGCAGGAGAACTTCATATCGGCGGGATCTGCTTGGCGCGCGGCTACCTCGATCGCCCCGACCTCACAGCAGAACGATTCATCGCTGACCCGTTCGAGCCCGACGCTCGCCTTTACAGAACAGGAGACCTCGCGCGCTATTTGCCTGATGGAACGATCGAATGCCTGGGGCGCATCGACCATCAGGTGAAAATTCGAGGGTTCCGCATCGAACCGGGCGAAATTGAGGCCGTTCTCGGACGTCACGATCGCGTTCGACAGTGCGCAGTCGTTGTTCGTGAAGACACTCCGGGAGACAGACGGTTGGTAGCCTACGGTGTTGCGGATTCAGTCGTGGAATCTCGATCGCTCAAACTACATCTCCAACAGCACCTCCCGAACTACATGGTGCCCAGCGCGATCGTCCTGTTGGACTCTCTGCCGTTAACGCCCAGCGGCAAAATCGACCGAAAATCCCTTCCCGCCCCTCAGATACAGCAGGATAAAACCGCGATCGCTCCCCCCAAAAACCATCTCGAATGCCAACTCATTCGGATTTGGGAATCAGCGTTAAACGTTCGTCCTATCGGCATTGAAGATAACTTTTTCGACCTAGGCGGACATTCCCTGCTGGCCGTTAAAATCCTGACTGCGATGGATCGAGAAGCAGGAGTTAACCTTTCGATCAATCAACTGTTCGAGCAACCGACCATCGCGAGCATTTCGGAGGCGATCGCCCAGCAAACTCTCCCCGACCCAGCACCCTGTATCGTTCCCCTCAAGCCCGGAAATCCAGAAAAACCGCTGTTTTTGATTCACGCGATCGGATCGAGCATTTTGTTTTACGAGCCTCTAGTCGCGCGTTTGCAAACGGATCGCGTCATTTACGGCATTCAATCGGTATTTCTCAAAGATCCCAACAGTTCTGTCAACACCGTGACCGATCTAGCCGAGTGCTACGTCCGTCAGATTGAAGCTGTTTGTCCGCAAGGTTCGTTGGCCATCGGGGGCGCTTCATTTGGCGGATTGGTGGCCTACGAAGTTGCTCGCCAACTGGCGCAAAGAGGCCGCGCGATCGACGCACTCATTCTGTTCGATCGCGCCGTCCCCGGCAGTTGTCAGCCCGCGAGCGTAACGCGGAGATATCAACGGCATTTCCAGAAACTCGTGAAGCAGGGGCCGAGCTATCTGCTAGCCAAAGTCAAACATCGCCTTACGTCTGAATCGAGCCGCGTGCGGGCAGATTTTGCCAAAGCTCAGAATGCTCTACTCAAAGACTTAAAACAGCCCGGCCAAAAATACCTGGGCGAGGATATCGTCAATCGTCAAACTCAGATGGGGGATGCCTACATTCCCTCTCACTATTCAGGCCGCGTCTCGCTGATTCGCGCTGCAGAAACGCAGGATGACGGCAGAGTATACGACGAAGATTTAGGCTGGTCGAAATACGCGCGCGGCGGAGTCCGCATACAGACAAACCCTGGCAAACACATGTCTATTTTCACTCTGCCCCACGTCGAAACTCTGGCCACCCACGTTGATGCCATCCTGCAGGTAGAACTCGTGCGACCAGAACTCGTGCAGGCAGATCGCGATCGCAGTCATTCTGCGTCCTGAGCCGCACCAGCAAGCTCTGAGTTCGGTCAGCAGACGGACGGTGGCTTCACGCACGCTCGATGCAATGCCGCGAGTTGAGAAACAAAACGAGACCCCTGATGCAGAGATCTCGTTGGAGTATTGGCCGGGAATGGGTGGCAGAAGTTAGTAAGCCAGACCCATGCTGCGAGAGGTTTCGGCACCCAGATAGACGCGGATGCTGAGGAAATCCGTCGGGCAGGCTGTTTCGCAGCGCTTGCAGCCGACGCAATCTTCCGTACGAGGCGAGGCGGCGATCGTACCGGCCTTATTGCCACCTTCCCAGGGCACCATCTCCAGTACGTCGGTGGGGCAGGCGCGCACGCACTGAGTACATCCGATGCAGGTGTCGTAGATCTTGACGGCGTGAGACATCCAGGAATCTCCAGTTGTTAAACAGGGTGACCGAACTTCATATGCACCTCAGTGTATCGCGGTCTCTCAAACCGTCTGGAGGCGGACTCCAAAAGTTAAAGGAAATTAATACGAGCGGTTCGCGATCGCTCAAAGCCTGTCTCAGGCAAAGGTTGGCCCGTTGCTGCCGAGTGGCGGCACGTCTTGCCAACGACCGTTGCCAACGGCTTGAACGGCTTCGGGCAGTTCGATATCACCCGTGTAAAGTGCTTTCCCCACGATCGCGCCCCGAACTCCCGCTGCGCCGATTTCAGACAGAGGCAGCAGGGAGAGCAGATTGGAGATCGAGCTAATGCCACCCGAAGCGATGACGGGTGCGCTCGACACTCGCGCGATCGCCCGCAGTTGCTCCAGGTTTGGCCCGCTCATCATGCCGTCCCGCAGAATATCCGTGTAGACGATCGCGGCAGCCCCCCACTCGCAAGCTCGCGTTACGAGATCGACAGCGGCGATCTCGGTGGTTTCCAGCCATCCCCGCGTGGCTACTTTCCCTTCCCGCGCGTCAATTCCGACCGCGATCTGATGGGGGAAACGCACGCACATTTGTCGAACGATATCTGGCTGCTCGACCGCAATCGTACCGACGATGACGCGATCGACTCCGCGCGATAGCAGCGCTTCCGCAGTTGCCAGCGATCGCACCCCCCCTCCTACCTGAATGGGCAGGTCGAATTGACTGGCAATCTGGCCGATGATGTCGTGATTGGTCGGCTCGCCCGTCTTGGCACCATCGAGATCGACCAAGTGCAAGCGCGTTGCGCCTCGCTCCACCCACACCGAAGCCATCGCTAGCGGATCGTTACCAAATACTTGCGAGCGATCGTAGTCACCTTGCACCAAACGCACGCACTGGCCGTCAAGCAGGTCGATCGCGGGAATCACTTCCATCGGAATAGATATCTTAAAAACGAATGTTCATTCTATAAGGACTGGCGTACTCGCGCGTCCCAAAAGCCGGGAGGAGCCTCAACCACGTCTCCAAATAAGTCGTATGGCTCGGCGCGAGTGACGCGCACCGGCACCATGCTGCCCAGGCGGCCTTCCCCTCGGACGTACACCACGCCGTCCACCTCAGGGGCAAACCGGGGCGATCGCCCCATGAAGATCCCCGTCCCAGAATGCTCTTGCTCCAGCAACACCGGCACGATTTTGCCCACTTCCGCCCGATTGCGCTTGAACGAAATGCCCTGCTGGAGCGCCATGAGGCGATCGCGTCGCTCGTCCATCACGGTTTGAGGCACTTGGCCGTCGAGATCGAACGCAGGCGTACCCTCCTCCGCCGAAAAGGTAAATGCGCCGACGTGATCGAACTGGTGACGGTCGAGAAACGCCAATAAATGCTCGAAATGCGCGTCCGTTTCGCCCGGAAAGCCCACGATCAGCGTCGTTCGCATCACGGCATCGGGGAGTGCCTGCTTCAAGCGTTCGATAACGCGATCGTTCACCTGTCCTTGCCACGGTCGGTTCATCGCTTTCAATATCTCGGGATGGCTGTGTTGCAGCGGCAAATCGAGATAGGGCAGCACGTTGGGAGTTTCGGCGATCGCCTCCACCACCGCATCGGTAAGCCCGGTGGGGTAGGCGTAGTGCATCCGAATCCAAGGGATATCTACCGCTCCCAACGCGCGAATCAGCTCGGCCAGTTTGGGTTTGCCGTAGAGGTCAAGCCCGTAGTTGGTCGTGATCTGCGAAATCAGTACTAGCTCCTGCACCCCTTCGGCAGCGAGGTGATGCGCTTCGGTGACGATCGATTCGATGGAGCGCGATCGCTGGTTGCCCCGCAGGTGCGGAATGATGCAAAAGGCGCAGCGATAGTCACATCCTTCCGCAACGCGCAGGTAGGCGACGGCTTCGTGGGTCGTGCGATAGCGCGGGAGCGTTTCGTCAGCAATAAAGGTCAAGTCTGACGTGACAGCGTTGACCCGTTCGCCTTGCTCCACGCGCTCGATCACGCTGACGATGTTTTGATAGTCTCCCGTCCCCACCAGCGCTACGGCTTCAGGCAGTTCTTCCAGCAGTTCTTCCTGAAAATGCTGCGCCATGCACCCGGCAATCACCACTTTGACCCCTGATTCAGCCAAATTCACCAGCGTCCGCACCGATTCGGCGCGCGCCTCGGCAATAAAGCTGCAAGTATTGACGATCGCGTAATCTGCTGCCGTTTCGTCGTCTTCGAGTTGATAGCCTGCCTGTGCGAGCAAGCCCAGCATGTGTTCGGTATCGACCCGGTTTTTTTCGCAGCCTAAATGGGCGATCGCGACGCTGGGTTTCGCGCTAGAGGGCGCAGCAGGAACGGCGGAAACAGGCATGAAGGGGGTTAGATTCGCAGGAAAACTCGTCAATCCTAGCGCGCCCTCACTCCTAGTTGCCCGCCATCAACATCGAAGAGGGTATCGAAGCGGAAAAAGAAGGGCATCCCCAAAATCTGTTCTTCGGAAAAAACCGGATCGACAAAGACGCGATCGAGTCCGGGGGTGTTGCCCGTGGTGAAAAACAAGTCGAACACGTTCGCTACAAACGAACGAACCGTCCGATTCGGCACGAGAGGCGCTTCTGAAAATGTGGAATTAAGCGATCGACTCGCCAAAAATAAGTCGGAAGAGCCGCAGTCGAGCAGCGTGTTATCAAACACGCCATTGATATCGGTGCCGCTGACAGTGTATTCAGCCTGAATTTCATCGTCATCCCAGAACGGCGTGCCGTCCGAAAACGTGCCTCGCTGCGAGAGCGGCACGCGCGTAAACCCAGCACTCGTCTGATTGGTGATGCCGAAAATGAGGCGACCCTGCTGCGCGTTAAACCCACCCGTTTCGATGATGTAGCCCGAATCTAAATTGCCTTCCAGTCGCGTAAACGGACTGAACAGATCGTCCACATTCGTGCGGAAATTGAGCGAAGCTCCCACGATCCCTTTGAAGGGAGCGTTCGCGCCAAACAGACTGGAACCAGGACAATCTGGAGTGGAAGGCGAGCAAGTGACGCTATCAACCAAATGAATCAGAACGGGTTGTTCTGTGCCGATCGTGCTGAAGCTGACGGGAGCTGTCGCCAATTCCCCACGCAACTCCGTTCCATCCCCAAACCGCACCGTTTCTGCCCGCCCCGTGCGCACGAGATTTGTCGTTCCCGCTTCTGAAGACAGAACGCGCATCCCACTCGACCCGGTATCAAGCAGCAAGTCGGTTTCATCGCCAGAGGCCACCGACACGAACATGCTGAGCAGCTTCAGTTGAGAGCTACCTAAGTTGAAGCTGCGCACGGTTAGGGGCACGCCGATCGCGTCATTCCCAATCGGGATCGGTTGAGAGGGAATAATGACCGGATCGACCGTATTGGAAGATGAGTTGCTGCACCCAGCCAGCCAGACCAACATCAAACACAGCAGTCCGGCACGTATCGATCGCCACAGCCGAGTCAGCATTACCGTCTCTCCTCGCATCCTTGGGTAGTGTAGCGCGCGCCAACGGGAGTGGCCTGAGTTCGCCCTGCTCTGCTACTAGTCACATTCAGGTTGAGTGTGATACCTTCCAGCCCGAGCTGCTAGTGGCAGAACCGCAGAGTTCATTTCTCTTCGCAGCATCTTCAAGCTCCCGCGCTTCATGTCGGACGCGAAATCACTGGATGCGAAATCACTGGACGCGAAATCACTGGACGCGAAATCACTGGACGCGAGCAGAACGCGGAAATGGCATCGCTAACGGGCTAAAACCGCATTGCGATATTAAGAATGTGGGGGAGCGGTAGCATATGCTATCCCTTCTTTCCCTATACTGTTTCAGCTCTCGAAGCCGTCTCGGTTTTTGAAGCTATCACTTTCATGAGGAATGTAGGCGTGACGAACATGCGCAAATGGAAATATGTGGCTCCGATACTGCTAAGTGTGGCGATCGCAGCCTGTAATGAGAACACCGATTCGGTTTCAGTTCCTCCTAGCAATGCCGACGTGACCCAGGCTTCTGGGGATGTCAACAACATTCAAACGGCGATCGATGATTTCGTCGCTGCCTTCGGTGGTGCCAACAACGGTGGAGATCCCGTTTCTGTGGCAGATGGCTTCCGATCGATCAACTGGGATGCGATTCCAGACGGCGCTTCTGCTCCCACGTTTTTACCAGGAGACTTTTTCAACTTTACGGATGCGCCTCGGGCGCGGGGCGCTCTGTTCGCGGAACCGGGCGAGTCGGAAGCTCCCATTGAAGACCTATTTTTGGTGAGTGCAAACGCGACCAACCCCACCAACACGCCAAACGAGTTCGGTAATTTTAACGCCGAGTATCCTAATTTGTTCGCAACGTTCAGCGCTGAGCGCCTGTTTGCCTACACTGACACTGACGATACGACGTTCGACATCATTTTCTTCGTGCCCGGAACCACCACGCCCGCTGGAGTGACGGGATTTGGTGCCGTATTCACTGATGTGGATGAAGAGGACGAGACGACGCTCGAATATTTCGACGAGAGCGGCGCGTCGTTGGGCGAGTTCGTCGTCCCCGTATCGGGGGGGGATGAAGGTTTATCCTTCCTGGGAGTCACCTTTGATGACACGACGGTTGCTCGGGTTCGGGTCACGGTGGGTTCGCAGCCGGTGGCACTCGGCGATGCTGATGACACCACGGGCGACGTGGTGGTAATGGATGATTTCCTTTACAGCGAGCCTCAGGCTTTATAACTAAGCCCGCTTCGTTAGAACTTCACCACATCTGGGTTTGAAACAGCAGTAGAGGTTTGAGAGATAAAGGGTTGAGCAATCGCCTTAGTTCTCGATCTCTACTGTTCTTTTTGAAAATACTGCTGTTTTGAGAAAGAACGTGGCGATCGCTCACTTCCAGATAGCATGTAAATCTATCATCCATTGATGGCTCTCAACACTAGTAGTTTGAGCACAATTCTAAGTCAGAACCTTGAATAGAATGGCGGCATCTGCAGTTGCAGTGAGTAAATCGCCCCATGAACGCAAATCGATATATTCCACTGGTGGCAAGAACTTTTTTGGCCGTCATTTTCGTTCAAACTGGCTTTGCCAAGGTTCTGAACTTTAGCGGTACTCAGCAACAAATTGCCAGTGTTGGAATCCCGCTGGCTGGGCTCGTCACCCTCTTCACGATCGCCTTTGAAATTGCTGGAGGTACGTCCCTGATTTTGGGATATAAAGCTCGCATTGGAGCCGTGCTGCTCTTGCTCTTCCTCATTCCAGCGACGCTGGTCTTTCACAATTTCATTCTGGACTCCACCCAAACCATTCAGTTCATGAAAAATCTTGCCATCATGGGGGGATTGCTCATGGTGCTAGCTTACGGGCCAGGGCCGGTGAGCCTCGATCCTCCTGACGCACCCACGCGCATCCGCTAGCCGGATAAAAAGCGTCGCAGAGCGATCGCCTGAAGGGCTCTCGTGCTTATGGGATGTTAGAGCTGCCGATCGGAGGGTCGCGTCGGTGGGAGAACTTGTCGAACAGGGCGATCGCCTAGTACGTACCCGTGTATCCAACTCAGCAGCACGAACAGTCGGCTGCGAAATCCGGGCAGGTAAACGACGTGGACGCTCAGCCACATCAACCACGGTAGGAATCCCGTCAAGCGGATCGGGCCAATTTGACCAACTCCCCCATAGCATCCAATGATGGCTAGCCGACCTTTGTTGAAGTAGCGGAACGGTTTCGGCGATCGCCCCCGGATTTGTCGGTTGATATTGCGGGCAACGGCGACTCCCTGCTGCAAAGCTTCGGGCGCAACGCCAGACAAGGGTTTGCCGTTTTGCTGGGCGTGAGCCAAGTCGCCGATGGCATAGACGTTGGCAAAGCGCAGGAGCTGCAACGTCGGTCGTACGTCCAGCTTATTCTTGCGGGCTTTGTACGGTTCTACGGTCGTGTTGGGGAGAGTGGCTTCTAACCCTGCCGCCCAGACAACTGTGGCAGAAGCGATCGCCGAACCATCGTCGAGTTCGACCGCTGTGGGGGTGACGCGGGTGACTCGCGTTTGCAGCCGCACCGGAACGCCGAGTCGGTTGAGCTTGCGCGCCGTGTAGTGCCCCAAGGGTTCGGGCAAGTTCGCTAGCAGCCGACTCCCCGACTGCAGGAGCGTGACGTGCATTTCCTCTAATTCGAAATGAGGATAATACTGACGCAGAGAGCGTTTCAGCTCCACGAGCGCGCCAGCCATCTCAACCCCCGTGGGGCCACCACCCACGACGACAAATGTAAGCAACTGTTGGCGACGTGCGAGATCGGCTTCGCGGGATGCTTGCTCGATGCAAGCCAAAATGCGATCGCGAAGTGTCACCGCATCTTCTAGGGTTCTGAGAGCAAACGCATAATCTGCCGCTCCCGGCACGCCCAAATAGTAGGTTTGGCTGCCAGTCGCCAAAACGAGATAGTCGTAAGACAGTGTCGTCCCATTCAATTGGATTTCCTGCTGTGCAAAGTCAACAC
>JBCBTL010000052.1:0-9542 GCA_039818705.1 Cyanobacteria bacterium J06639_1 | reverse complement strand
GGGACAAAAAGCAATGGTACACAGCACAATCAACCAGGGGTAAGCGCCCTGGCAATATCAATACATACCGCCAGGGGGGCATCGGTTTTGATGGCTTGAGCATCTATTTCAGCCGCCCGTAGCGCAGCGGTGGTGTCGGTGGTGAAAAATGGATTGCCCGAGCCTGCTCCGAAAATCACCACGCGGCCTTTTTCTAGATGCCGCATGGCGCGACGGCGGATGTAGGGCTCGGCTACTTCTTGCATGGCGATCGCCGTTTGCACCCGCGTTTCCACTCCGGCGCTTTCGAGGGCCGTTTGCAGCGTCAGGGCATTCATCACCGTGGCGAGCATGCCGATGTAATCTGCTGAGGCTCGATCCATCCCCAGCGAAGCCGCTTGTTTGAGGCCGCGAAAAATGTTGCCCGCGCCGACCACTACCGCCATCTGTACGCCCGCTTGCGTGGCTTTGGCAATTTCGGAGGCGATCGACTGAAGTATGTTTGGGTCGATGCCGAACGCCAGATCCCCCATTAAGGCTTCGCCACTCAGCTTTAACAGCACCCGCTGATAGCGCATCGCCACTCCCCCAATCCGCCGAACTCCTGACATACCATATCAGGTTGGGTTCCCCCCCGAAACATCGGCCTAACGAGACCCAAACTCGGATGTTTAGAGCGCGCTGGCGACCATCTCAGCAACTTTGGCAAGTAGATCGTTCGGCTGGAAGGGCTTCGTAAAGTACGCCGTCGCTCCTAAATCGGAGGCTTTGCTGCGGTGCAGGTCGTTATCGCGCGAGGTGAGCATCGCCACGGGAAGGTCGTGCCAGCGATCGCGTCCGCGAATCTCCCGCAGCAGTCCGAAGCCGTCCAAACGCGGCATTTCGATATCCGAGATGGCGGCGTGAAACTGCTCGTCAGCGCGATCGAGCATCTCAAGAGCTTCTTTGCCATCGCGACACTGCACGACGCGGTAGCCCATGCGGGTCAACAGGCGATCGAGCATCCGGCGCACGGCGATGGAGTCGTCCACGATCATGACGGTGAGTTCGGTCGCTTCCTCGGCGGGGTCGGCAGTGGGAGTTTTGGGGGCGCGATCGCCGTCGGCACTCAGCAGCTCCTGAAGACCGCTGGGGGCGATGACGGGAATCACTTCACCACTTCCTAACACCGTACAGCCGCCCAAATAGTCGGGAACGGCGACCGTCGCGTCAAATGATTTGATCACTAACTCCCGCTCGGCGATCAGGCCGTCAATGCCCAAGCCTACGGTTTGTCCGGCTACGTCCACCATCAGCATCAGCGGCGGATTGTTGGGGACGGGGGTGGAGTCGGCGTAAGGCAGTAGCTGCATCAGGGGATAGGCCGAGACGGGACGGTCTTGCCATATCAGGCGATCGCCTTGGCGCTCCAGTTCGTCTGTAGCGACTACGGCGAGGATGCTGCTGGAGAGTAACGAGAGGGTATGCTGCTGGCAGCGACAGACCAGCAGCGGCGCGATGTTCAGCGACAGCGGCATCGACAGAATAAACGTCGTGCCCTGCCCCGGCGTGGAGTTGACGCGAATCGTGCCGTGCAGTCGTTCCACCTGTAAGCGCACGATATCGAGACCGACGCCGCGACCGGACAGCGACGAGACGGCATCGGCGGTTGAAAATCCGGCGGTGAATAAAAACTCGTAAATCTCGGCGGGGGTGAGGCGATCGCGTCGGTCGGCCTCGCATAATCCCTTGCGAATCGCTTTGTCAGTCACTTTGTCGAGGTCGATGCCGCGTCCGTCGTCTTGAATGGCGATCGCGATTTGGTTGCCTTGGATCGAGGCCGAGAGCGTAATCCGAGCCGCAGATGATTTTCCGGCGGCTTGGCGCTCTTCGGCGGTTTCGATGCCGTGGTCGAAGGCGTTGCGGAAGAGGTGCTTGAGGGGGGCTTGAAGCTGTTCGACAACGGCTTGGTCGATGGGGGTTTCCGATCCGTCCACCACTAATTCAACTGACTTGCCGTGGTCTTGATTGAGCGATCGCAGCGGCTGCACGAACTGATCGGAGAGGGCGCGGAAGGGGACGAAACGGGAGTCGCGCAAATCGCCGCGCAGACTGTCCATTTGGTCGCGCAGGTCGTCGAGCGCGTCTTGAAAAGCTCGTGAAATCACATCGATGTCGGAGCGGTTTTCCTGCACCTGCACCATCAATTCTTGCAAATCTTGTAGCGTGCTGTGGAAATCTGTGTAGCGATCGAATTCCAGCGCGTCAAACTCAGTATCGGAGGGAGCGGGTTCGACGTCGATCGCGTCGGTCAGCGAAATCGAATCCAATTCGGTGGAATGCTGCTGCGGGTCGATGGATTCGGCGGGGCGCTGCTCGGTGGCGAGGCGATCGTAAAAGGTGCGGACGCGATCGTTGATGGGGACGAGCTGCTGCGATCGCTGTTTCAAACTGCGGCTAGCGAGTTCGAGCTGGCGGTGGTGTTCGAGCAAGCGCTCGCGCACGATCAGTAGCTCCCCTAGGGTGTTGTCGATGCGATCGAGACGCGACACCGACATGCGCAGTTTCAAATCGGGCTGCGCGACCTGAGACGAACTGGCGGACTGCTGAGAAGTTGGAATGGCGACGCCCGACATCAGTGACGGGCGTGGAGCTGATGGCGCGATCGCTTGAGGGGTCGATTGCGAGACAGACTCGACTTCAGCAGTGTTAGTTGGGAGTGAAGCGATCGCCTCCCCATTCGACAGACTTGCCGTTATCAGCTCAACATCAGGGGATGCCATCTCTGGCGCGAGTTCAGTCGCTGCGCTGGAAGTTTCCAGGTCGTCAACTGGGGCAATCTCGGCAATCCCCAACGCAGCCAATGCATCAGCATCGGAGAGAGCGGTATCGTCTGCTGCCATCAGCTCAGCAGCGATCGCCCCCTCGAAGTCGCTGGACATTTCGGAGGCGATCTCGGCCTCACCCATCAACGCCGCCACGTCATCAGGCAGGTCGGCCTCGCCCAACAGATCGTCCAAGCTAGCCAGCGGCTTCGACGTAGCATCCAAATCGCTCAGGTCGAGGGGAGCAGCCACCCCCGGATCGACAGGTTTAGGCGATTCAGTAGCGGGGTCGAGGTCGTCCAAAAAGGCCAGGTCGTCACCTGCCGGAGCCGTGGCAGTATCGGGTAAGTCGTCCAGGAATGACGGATCGTTCGGATCGAGATCTAAGGCGGCGAAGACATCGAAGGAGTCTGACTCTGATGACAATCCGGCTAGCTCGGCGATCGCATCATCGCCCCCCAACTCGTCTAAAAAATCTGGTGTTGATGAGACTTCTGAAGCGATCGCCTCGCTCAACGCCAATGCCTCAGTACTGTCTGCAGCGGCAGAAAGATCGGTGGCAGGTTCGACAGGCGCGACGACAAAGGGACTAGCTCCCATATCCACTAAGACAAGATCGCGCTGCTCCCGAATCGCAGCGAAGGTGGCGATCGCTAACTCCGGCAACTCCGGCGGCGCGGTGGCGGCGATCGCTTTCAACTCGCCCACCAACTCAGCCAGCCAGGACTGCGAGAGCACCTGCGAGAGCATGACGCACTCATCAGCAAAGGCGGAGATGATTTCACTGGACTGTGCGGGAGATCCTACGCGCGCGAGCTGCGCTTCCACCCGCTGCAAGCATTCTTCGAGATCGACTGTCAGCGCGCTCTTTACCACGAATGGATTGGGAGCCGTCGAGGACATCTCTGCCATCGCGTCAGCTTCCGTTTGGGCGGGCACTGCTCGCAGGAAGTCATCCAGCTCGTCGTAAATCAGCAGCGTGGCGGCAACTTCGGCTTCTCCAGCCGCGCCATCTCGCATGGCAGCATTCACCAACAGACCGATCTGTTCGATGCCACTGGAGAGGAGGGCGTGAGCGGGCTGGATGTCAGCAACGCGACCCTGCGAGAGCGCTTCGACCAAATCTTCAAGCTGGTGTGCCAGCCGACTGAGTCGAGGCAGTTCGGCAATCCCCGCTCCTCCCTTCAGCGAGTGTGCCGTCCGCATCAGATCGGTGTAGACCGCCTTGAGCGACTCTACGGTCAGTTCGGGGTCGCCGAAGAGTTGGCGCGTATCCCGTTCGAGGGCAGCGATGTAGTCAGGGACATCTTCGTACAGAAAACAGGCGCGCGTTTCCTGAGCGATCGCGTCTAAATTCGCAGTATCGAGCACCGGCTTAGCCCTCCCCAACTTGGAATTGCGAAGTCGATTCTTGCAGCATGTGAGCGATCGACATCAAATCTTGCAGCGAAGTCGAGACGGTTTGCGATCGCTCGGAAGAGGTATGCGCCACCGCTGCCACCTCCTGCATCGTTTGCGTCATCGTCCGGGAGGCTTCGGTCTGGGAGACGGTACTCGCCGTAATACCCTGAACCAATGCGTCGATCTGCAAGCTAATTTCGGCGAGCTTTTTCAGGGTTTGCTTGGTCTCGGTCACCTGTTGCGTCCCGGCTACCACCTGGTTCGTGCTCTGCTCCATCGTTTGCAGCACGTCCGCCGTCTCGCCCTGAATGGTCGCGACCAACTGCTCGATGTCTTTAGTTGCGTCGGTCACTCGTTCGGCCAGTCGGCGGACTTCGTCAGCAACCACCCGGAAGCCTTGACCGTTCTCGCCCGCGCGGGCGGCCTCAATCGAAGCGTTAAACGCCAGCAAGTTGGTTTTTTCCGAAATGCTGGAGATGATGCCGACAATTTTGGAAATTTCCTGCGACGACTCGGCCAGTCGCTTCACCTTCTTGGAGGTGTCAGCCACACTATCGCGGATGCCGTCGATGCTATCGACCATCTGCGTCATCGCTTGATCGCCCGTAAAAGCGTACTCCAACGCTTGCCGCGCCACATCTGCCGTGTCTTGAGCGGACTGCGCGACCACCTCAATCGACTCCGACATGTCTTCTGCCGATGCGAGCGCCACCGTGATGGATTCGGCCTGTTGAGTCGCTTCTACAGACATCTCTTGTACGGAGACTTCGTTGGTGCTGGCCGATTGCTGCACGCCAGCCGCCACGAACTTCACCTGACGCACCAGCTCGCGCAGGTTGGCGATGGTGACGTTGAATGCGTCCGCCACCGTGCCCATTTCGCCCTCTTCCAGTTCGGCTTGGACGGTTAGGTCGCCATCGCGCGCCCCTTCGATATCCAGCAGCAAGCGAATCACGCCCTCTTGCAGGCGAGTTTTCTCCTGCTTCTGAAATTCGGCTTCGGCTTCCCGTTGAATCGCAAGCTGGTTGATCTCAGCTTCAGAACGCGCCACGCTGTCGGCCATCTCGTTGAATGCCGCAGCTAGCTGACCGATTTCTTCGGTGGTGGTCACTTCTACCCGAGCCGAGCGATCGCCTGCAGAAAACATTTGGCTCGTCTTTTGCAAATTCTGCACGGGATTCGCAATCGACCGCGCCAGTGCGGATGCAACCCCATAGCCGATGAGGATGAGAACCAAAGCCGCTGCAGTTTGCGCGACCGTACTACTGAGCAAAAGCTGGTTCAGCTCGGCCTTAGGCGTTCCTCGCACCAGAAATGCGACGGGGTTGCCCTGGAAGTCATTGATGGCCTCAGCGGCAACCACGAAGGGACGGCCTTGAATGCTCATGGTCTTCAGAGCAATACCATCCTCGGCTGCTCTAGCTGCATCGAAAATGGCAAGACTGGGTAGTTCGATATTGGGTTCGGCAATACTACTCCCAACGTGCTGGAGCTTCGACGTAGCCAGTTGGAAGTCGCCCGACTCGGTTTTGCCGTAAACCGCAGAATAACCGCCATCAAATTCGCTCAAGGTTTCATCTGCGATCGCCGTTTTGCCATTGATGATGTCGCCTGAAACCAGGGCTCCAATCACCTCATCCGTACCTTCAGCGCGAACGGGAGTGACGGCGTAGCGAATCAAAGCATCACCCTCCTCAAACCCATCGGGTAGGGGGGCTCCTTCGTCTTGCAGTTCCTGCCACGGAACGATCTGGCTGGCAGTAATTTGCTCGGGCACGTTCATCACTCGACGCACTAGGCCGTTGGGGTCGAATGGCATGCCGACCCGGTCATTCTCGTTAGCACTGACGAGAATGCGGCGATCGCGTCCCACTAGCGTGGCGTACTCGATATTTCTAGCCTCGATTTCGTTCTGGAGGATACGTTTGACTTCCTGGCTCAGCTCTGCGGTCAAATCTTGATTGTTGGCATCCAGAGTGGCCGCTTCGATGATGGCCGCGTTATCAGACTGACCGCGAAAGCCAAAGCGCATCTGGTTGATTTTGATTTGGTAGTGAACGTCCGTGACCGCCAGCTCGGACTGCGCCTGCCGCTGCAATTGCTGATTGCCACCGCGAGCGATCAACCCAGCCCCAACCCCTGTAATGGCCAAGACCGATAGAACTTGCACGCCGAGCAAACTAAAGAGCTGCTTTTTCAGGATAGGTAGATTGGCAAAGCCTTGACGATTAACCTGGCTAATTTCAGTCGGCGTAGCCTCTGGAATTGCTTCGTCGATCGCGCGCCCGCGAAAAATCGCTGCCTCAGTAGCCTCGTCATCAGCAGATGGAGCCGCAATGCCCATTGTTTCTAGGTTTTCTAGGGCTTTGAGAGCACTTTCTCTCAGGAAATCTTCATCCGACTCGGCCACTTTCGAGTAGAGCACTTGCGCGTCTTCGAGCTTGTTTTCGCGCTCTAATTCCGCCGCTCGCGTAAAGAGGTCGAGGACACTCGAAAACTCGTCAATGGTCTCTTCAGAGGATTGATTCAGCTTTCCGTTGGATTGCGTGGGTGTGGCAGTCATGAGTACACCAAAGAACGTGAGGAACTAGATTGTTTCAAAGCATCAAATAGGGCTTCGGCATTCAAAACGATCGCGGACTCGTCGCGATATTCCGTCGTACCGAGCGCGAGCGATCGCCCGCGCTCAGAAAATCCCAGTCGCATCAAACCCTCGCCATCGATATCGCCAATCGCCGCGTCATCTAATGGCGCGATTTCCACTAGCTCGGTGACGGCGCAAGCCACCCGCTCGCGCTTGGCAGCGGATTGCCCCTGCGATCGCGATCGCACCAAATCCAAGAGGGTCAAAGAATGAAGCGAACCCCGCCCCGACATCGCAACTTGCCCGAGCGCTTCGCCCAAATCCAGCACCCACAGAAGCTGACCGCGCTGGTTAATAACCCCCATCAACGCCGGATTGACTCCCGGCAGGGGGCACACGTCCTCCCGCTCGACAGCCAGCGTACCCAAAACGTAGTCGAGTGGAATCGCGAGTAGGGTCGAGTTGAACGATCGCACTAGGAAATATTCAGATGCCATGCGACGCTCCCATCACAGCCAGACGGTATTGGGCGAGACTGCCCTGGTGGGGCGAGGCTGTACTCACTAGACGAAACCATCCTCGCCAGTTGCCTCGCCAGTTGCAAAATGCTTCGAACTCCATTCCGATATCAGCGGCCCTCAGGCGAGATGCTGCTGCACGGTTTCCACGAGTTCGTTGGGCAAAAACGGCTTCGAGACGTAGGCATTGCCGCCTTGACGCAGCGCCCAAAAGCGATCGAAGTCTTGATTTTTGGACGAGCAGAAGACAACGGGAACGTCCTCATACTGCGTGGTCTCGCGAATCTGGCGGCAGAAGTCCAACCCACTCTGACCCGGCATGATGATGTCCAACACGATCAGGTCAGGTCGGCCATTCTCGCCGAGCCACTCCAGTGCAGCCTCCGCCGAATCGGCTGAGTCTACAACGCATCCCGCTTGCTTTAGCAGTGCCACGATGAGGCGCTGCTCGGTACGGGAGTCTTCCACCACTAAAACTCGTTTCATCTACCCTGCTTCCACTGTGTGAGAGGTGAGCTGTTCGATCGCGCCCAGCAGTTGCTCGGCATTAAACGGTTTGGTCATGTAGTCGGTGGCTCCCACCACGCGGGCGCGCAGACGGTCGAAGAGCCCGTCTCGCCCGGTCAACATGACAATAGGAATCTCACTGAGAGCATCCGACTGTCGCAACATGCGACAAAGCTCATAGCCGTCAACTTCTGGCATGGTGATATCCATCAGCACCAAATCGGGCTGCTGACGCACGAGCGTCGTGAGTGCCCGCGCCGGTTCGGTGAGTCCCAGCACGCGATATCCCGCAGCTTCGAGCGTGAGCTTGACCGTGCGCTGCACGGTATGACTGTCGTCAATGCACGCGACGAGCGGTTGTCGCCCGCCTTTCACCGTCGCGCGAAATGAATTAATGCCGATAATGTCTTCGCGCTTGAGTAAGCGCACGACACCTGCCACCTGCCGGACGTCCATATTGAGCTGACGGGCGATGTCGTACAAACAGTAATTGTGGGAGAGTGCTTGCAACCACGATTGCGCCAGTTGAGGCGAAGAAGCCACCTGCCCCAACGCATCACCGAGGCGATCGCCAGCGGCCAAATAAGGCCGCTGGAACGTCAGACATGCCTGCGCGCGCAGCTCGTTCCACTCCGCAATTCGGCGATTGGCCGTCCGTACCGTGTCCATAAACGGCACGGAAATCAAAATGGGGTCGAGGCCGATGCGGCGATCGAACTGCAGCTCGGCTTCCGGAATCGCCAGCACCTGAATCATGGCTTCTAAGCTGGCGGTGAAGAGCAGTTGACGCACTTGCTGAAACGACAGTCGCCCTGATTGCCAATACCGACACAGGTAGTCGTAATCGGACGTGGCGTTTTCCCAGGGCAACACGTCAAGCTCAGGATGAGTTCTGCGCAGTAGATAGGCGACGCGTTCCTGCTGTCCCATCAGGCTGCTGGCATAGTGAATCTTGCCCTTGCCTACGTACACGCTCCAGACCACTCCGCTGTCAGCGGGGTCGCGCACGACGAGCTTCCCCGTCATCTCGCGAACGGCCATCTCCTGCAAGGCCCGTGCGGGCGAGGCAGTTTTCGGCGCAGCCGTACTAGTCGGCTTTTCCATAACGGACGTACTCACCATGACTGCATTCCATCCATACCCTGCTGCGGGGTCTCCTAAACGCACTTGCGTGACTGTACAAACTTGTCAAACATGTTCGCATCCTCAACATTCATCAACAATTCGTAAATGCACGCAACCTCAACTCGAACATCGACAAAAACACGGAAATCTCAATAGGAATTCAATTGTTATTCGTAATGTTTTGAGGTCACTCTTCTTCTAGCGGATTCAGTGGTAGCCGTTCATACCGTTGATGATTGAAAAGTCACCAAATACCAGCAAACTCAATCGCTTGAGCGTTCCGTAAAATGAACTCAGCAGTTTAGCAACCGACATCCTGAGATGCAGCAAACGAACCATTGACGCCTTGGGAATCGATACCGTAGTGTCCTCGACAACGTTCTATTGAAACGTTCTATTGAAACGTTCTATTGAAACGTTCTATTGAACAGAGCGATCGCGCCAGCCTGAAACGCGAGATGAGTCTCTCTTGCATCAGAATCCAGAGCTCGATTGTACTGGGTTGAACCCAAAACTCGTTCTTCGTCAGTAGCTTACCCGCGCGAAGAAAGTGAGCGATCTCTCGCGAGCAATTCAACGGTTTCGAGTGGCTAGAGACGGGTGGGCGAGAGCGTAGCGAACGAT
>JBCBTL010000051.1:0-9683 GCA_039818705.1 Cyanobacteria bacterium J06639_1 | reverse complement strand
CCGTGCGCGCCACACAACAATCGGTGCTGATTTGCGTGCCGACGCTCGATTTGATGCACCAGTGGTACGAACGGCTGCTCGAAGCCTTCCCAAATGCAGAGGTGGGATTGCTGGGGGGAGGCTCGCGCGATCGCTCCCCCATCTTGGTTTCCACCTACGACAGCGCTGCCATCCACGCCGAAACCCTCGGCAATCAGTTCGGCCTGCTGATCTTCGACGAATGCCATCACCTGCCCAGCGACTTCAATCGGGTGATTGCCGAATACGCGATCGCCCCCCACCGCCTCGGCCTTACCGCTACCCCCGAACGTGCGGACGGTCGCCATGAGGATTTAGAAACCCTCATCGGCCCGGAAGTGTATCGAAAATCGGCAGCGGATTTGTCGGGAAAAGCTCTGGCGGATTACGAAATCGTCACGATTGAGGTGAAATTAGAGCTGGAAGAACGCGATCGCTACGCCACGCTCATCAAGACTCGAAATCAGTTTTTGAGAGACTCTAAAATTAGTCTCGGCTCGCTGCAAGGATGGCAGCGGTTCGTGCAGATGAGCGCGCGATCGCAGCGCGGTCGACAAGCCATGTTAGCTCACCGCGAAGCGAAACAAATCGCATTAGGCACTGATGGAAAACTGCGCGTTCTCGAAGAATTGCTCGTCAAACATCACCCCGAATCTGTCCTGATTTTCACAAACGATAACGCGACGGTCTATCGCATTTCCCAGCAGTTTTTGATTCCTGCCATTACCCACCAAACTCCGGTTAAAGAACGTCACGACGTACTCACTCGGTTTCGCGAGGGACGCTACCAAACGCTGGTTGTCTCGCATGTCTTGAATGAAGGCGTAGACGTTCCAGAAGTCAAAATTGCCATTCTGCTGTCGGGAACGGGGTCGACTCGCGAATACGTGCAGCGGTTGGGGCGCATTCTCCGGCGCAGCAAGCAGGCCAATCGGCAAGCCACACTTTACGAAGTGATTGCCGCAGACACGGTGGAAGAACGAACCTCCCAGCGTCGCCGGGGGTCGTATCAAACTCAAAAAATCAAGAAACGGAACCCCCCAGCGGCGAAGAAGCGATCGCCTCAACCTCCCCAGCGCAAAGCTGCCGAACTCCCCGCAGACTGGAGCATCGACGACCTGCCCTTTTAAGCTGGCGAACTAAGTCGTTGCACGAAAGCTTGATGAGCGGACGTGCCTAGCTGCAATCGAGCGAGCACTGTCGAGAGATCTTTCTGCTGCATAGCGTTCACATCCAGCACCAAGCCGGGGAACTCCTGACTTTCAATTCGACCTTTATCATCCGGTGCGACACGATCGTACGTTCCTTCCCGCAACCGATGCCAGAGAATGTGATTCTCGTACATTTGCCAGACGATGTATTCCCGAACGCCGTGGCGACGATAGACGTGGAGCTTCGCGTTCATGTCGTATGCGGCGCTGCTGGCCGCAATCTCGATAATTAACTCGGGCGCGCCTTCGATGTAGTCATCTTCCGTGATGCGAGACTGACCGCCTGCCTCGGGCTCGATCCGCAACAAGGCATCCGGTTGGGCTTCGTTATCGAGATCGAGCCGCACGGTGGCGTTATCGGCCACATAGGTTCCAGGAGTCGCAGCGAAATACGCACCCAGCCAAGTCATCATCAGTGCGTGGGGGTTGCCATGACTGTTGGCTCGCAGCGCTGCCGCCATAAACACCGTCCCTTCAATCAGCTCTGCTTTTTTGAGCGCGGGCATGGCCTCGCAGCGCTGCTCGAACTCAGTGCGGGTGAGGCGATCGCCATTCTCCAGAGCAGGGAGCGATCGCTCGGGGATAGTCGCTGTCATTGCGTGCCTCCTGTCCAGCACTCCGATCTTGTCACAAGCGAGTTAGCGGCGGGAAATCGGCTGGCTAAAATGACGGACGGGCGCGTGGAGATGATAGATGAAACGAAGACTCGCGATCGCGGTGCTGGCCGCGTTGACGGTGGTGTTGCCTGTAGGCGAAGCAGCGCGATCGCAGCCGACCATTCAGCAAGCCTTCCAAACCCTGAAGCGCCGTCCGGGGATGGAACCGGCCTCGGCGGTGTTTTTGCTACGAGATTTGTCTACGGGTGAGGTGGTTGCTTCCGAAAACGGCAGTCAGAGCATGGTGCCTGCCAGCACGATGAAAATTCTGGCAACGGCGTTTGCGACGAATGAATTCGGGTTCGATCGCCGCTGGCAAACGCGCGTTGTTTTACCAGAAGCGGCGAACGGCGGTTGGGCGACGACGGTGGCGATCGTGGGGTCGGGCGATCCGACGTTGGGCAGTGCCGAGATCGACGGCAACCCGTCCATGCCGCAGATTCTGGCTTCGATGACGGCAGCGATTCAGTCTGCTGGCATTACCCGCATCGATCGCCTCGTGGCCGACCTGAGCGCGCTGCCGGTCGAGCCGATTCCCTGGTCGTGGACGTATGACGACTTTGGCAATTACTACGGCGCGACGGTGAGCGCCCTCAACATCAACGACAACCTCTACGAACTCACCTTCCGTCCGGCTGGGGTGGGGCAAGCGGCTGGCATCGTAGGGATGGATCCAAATTTGCCCTGGGTGAGTTTTCAAAATGAAATGCGCACGGGGCCAGCCGGATCGGGGGATAAGGGCTACATTTTCGGCGTTCCCGGCGCGAACCAACGCTGGGTGAGGGGCACGATTCCGGCGGGAGGAGATTTCCCAATTTACGGCGCGCTGCCCGATCCGCCCGATACGCTACTGAGATTGCTACAGGCTCGCTTGAGTGCCGCCGGGATTCAGGTCGATCGCCTCGCCCAGCAAACGAGTCCCGTGTCTTCCAGCGGTACCGTCCTCTGGTCGCACGACTCGCCCCGCGCGATCGACATCATTCGCTACGTTCACGACACGAGTTTCAATCTCTATGCAGACGCGCTGATGCTGCTCGCCAGTCAAAACCGCTCGGGACGAAGCTCCACCACAGCGTGGTCGGACGCGATCGCGATTGAAGAGCAATGGCTGGAATCGCTCGGAGCCGATTTGCGAGGCTTCCGGCTCGAAGACGGCAGCGGGTTGTCACGCCGTAACCTCGTTACCCCCAAAGGCATGACTGACGTGCTGCATCGCGTCAGCCAGCAGCCCTGGTGGAACGGGTATCTCGGTACGCTGGAAGTGCGCAACAGTGCGGGGCGACCGAACGGAGCCGTGCGCGGTAAAACCGGATTTATCACGGGAGTGCGATCGCTTTCGGGAGTCATCACCTGTCGCAGCGGTCGCACGTTGGCCTTTAGCGTCATCGTCAACCATTTCGACCGAGAATTCGGTGCTGTCGATGCCGGAATTGACGACTTTCTCGATGCCGTGTGGCAAGCCTACTAGCGATCGCGTTTCACCTACGGCGTTTCGGGAAAGCCGTCCAGTTGCCACACGGTATTGCCCGTGTTGACGACCCAGGCGGAGCCGCGATCGCGATCGAAGCCGATGCCGCTGAGACTACCCACGCCAGCAGGAAGCGCGAACTCCCGCACGAAAACGCCTTCAGGCGTTAGCTCCAACACCGTAGATTGAATGCTGCTGACGACGAACAGATTGCCGTTATTTCCCACGGCAAGGTCGCCGAAGTTCACTGAATAACTGCTCAACACGTCGAGAACGCTGAATGAATTGAGGCGCGAGCCGTCTTGAGAGTCGATTTCAGCAATCACGTTCGGCTCGGAGTCGGAGGGCGGTACGCGGTCTTGCACGAGGAAAAACGTGTCGCGATCGGGGTGGTAATCACCGCCGACGACGTGGGAATTTCCGAAATTTGCTTCCAAGGAGGCCAAAACAGCGCCGGTTTCAGTGTCGATCGCGTAAATATCGGCCAAATCGGTTTCGCCGTTGATGGCGAGCAGCGTGTTGGGAGCGATCGCGGTATTTCCCAAGTTCAGCGTTTCGGAGGCGAAGGTCAGGTCGAAGTCATCGGAGCTTTCCCCCGGACGCGTCACTGAGCCACTCGGGTCGCCCGCACTCGAAAACTGGGTTAACTCTGGGGCCGAACTGGAATACGTCCAAATCGTTTCGGTTGAAGTGTCGAATCCCAGAGCGACCGAGCGGTTCCCGACCTGAAACGAACTGAGCTCGACGAGGGTCGGCTGTTCGATCTGGGTGAGGTAGCGCTGCACGGAAGCGATCGCGTCGCCGTTGGCAATGCGGAACGTATAGGTAATTAAATAGTCGTCAAACCCTGCCTCAAACCCCTCCGGGATGAGCGGGATTCCAGCTAAATCGCAAACGTTATCCTCGCACTTGAGCTGCGCAGCACTGTATTCCACCTCGCTGCCGTTGCGAGACGCCATCAATCGGGGTCGATAGCTGACTCGCAGGGCTCGCTCTCGATTGGGCGGAGCGGGAAACGAGATTGCCGAGCCGGGGGGAAAGACGATATTGCTGGCGTTCGTCGTGATGGAGGGTAGGCGATCGATCGCAGCGATCGCCTGGGAACTTGTTGCATTTGCGCCCTGGCCGGGGGCAACAACAGCAGCTCCACCCGGCTGCCCCGCACTCCCCAATCGCACCACCCCAGGAATCACTCGGATTGCTTCAGGCGGCACCGGCTCGGCTAACAACTGCGACGCTCGCGCGGCGATCGCCACTTCAGTGCGCTCGCCCGCCGCCACGTCGAGCGCTGCTACAACCACAGCCACGTCGGTCATGTCAAGCACGTTGACAGGCTGAGCCACGTCGGCGTTGGCCAGCGACGGCGGCTCCTCGATCGAAACATCGACTTCAGAGGCAACCAGTTGAAGTGCCGCAGTCTGAAGGTCGTCAGCGCGATCGGTCAGTCCAGATAAATTAACAGCAGCCAGCAGTTCCGCAACATCTTCTAGTCGCACTGCGTTGTCGTCTTCAAAAATGGCCGCAACGGCAGCAGCGTTCGATGCATTTGGCGCTGATACGAGAGGGGCATCTACTTCTGGGCTGGTACTCAGTTGAGTGCCGCACCCGCTCAACAATCCCAGGCTGAGACTCGTCAAAGCCAAGCCAGTCCGAACATTACCGTGTTGCATTCTGTAGGTCTCGATCGCATAGATTTTCGGCGCTTATTTTGACACGTGGGTAACAGGGTTTTCAATGCGATCGCGCATTGGCTGACTTGACAGCAGCGATCGCCCCAAGCATTTGCCCCAACAGAACTCATCGGCTAGCGCTCGAACGCGGGTACCTACGCTGACTCGCGCAGGCGATCGCGATGGCTTTGATACTATATTGGCCGAAGGATAGCTCCGCGTTATCCCGCTCAGTCATCCTGTCGCGCGTTATTCATGCAACCCAAAGATCCCACCCCGCCCCAGGCCGATCGCGACTCGAAAGCTTTTCCTCCCGAAGCGAGTTCTAACAATGGCTCGCTGTCTGGAACTCACAAAGCATCCATACCGGAAAATCGGGGCTGGCTGTGGCAGCAACGCGAAAACATCATGACAGTGGCGTTTGCGCTGGTGCTGGCGTTCGGAATTCGCACGTTTGTCGCCGAAGCTCGCTGGATTCCTACCGAGTCGATGGTGCCCACGTTAGCAGTGGGCGATCGCCTGGTGGTCGAAAAAATTAGCTATCGATTTGGCGACCCCCAGCGGGGCGATATCGTCGTCTTTTATCCCCCTCGCACCGAACGCAAAGATGCCTACATCAAACGCCTGATCGGACTACCGAACGATCGTGTGGAAATCCGCCTCAATGAAGGGGTGTACATCAATGGCGAACTGATTGAAGAAGACTACATCAACGGCCTCCCCAACACGAGCGGTTACACCAGCGACGTGACCACCTTGGGCGACCTCACCTGGTATCCCCACCCTCCCGGCAAGCAAAACGATGCCATTGTCGTGCCTGACGGGCATTATTTCGTGCTCGGTGACAACCGCAACAACAGCCGAGACTCCCACGTTTGGGGGTTCTTGCCGGAAGAAAATATCATCGGTCGTACCGTATTTCGCTTCTGGCCGATTCCGCGCGTCAGTCGATTCCGAGTGCCGGGATATCCAGAATTGGCCAGCGACTTCTCCGAAACCAACGAAACCATGGCCGAGCGTCCCCATCGCTAACGGGGTCGCCACTCTCAAGCAACGAGACTCAAGAAGAGGAAACCGAAGCCAAAATACTGGCGATCGCCACGGGTAACTCTTCGGGACGATCGACTAGGCGATCCGGCGACGATTTCGCTAGGCGCTCGCGCGCATTGAACCCCCAACTCACCGCAATGCTACTGGCACGGGCAAACCGAGCCGCTTCAATATCGCGGATTTCGTCACCCACGTAAATGGTGCGCTCGGGGGAAAGTTCGTAGCGAACGAGCAGGCGACGCATGATGCGTCCCTTGCCGAACAGAGTCAACCCCGAGTGGACGAAGCTGAAATAGGACGCGAGGTGACGAGCGTCCAGAAATGCCGTCACGTTTTCCAACGAGTTCGACGTGAGCACCCCCAAAACATGCCCTTCGGCGTGTAGGTTCTGCAGCGCCGCTTCAATTCCTGGAATCGGGTGGAGGTGGGGGAGTTCCTGATGAAGCTCCGCTCGCAGTCGCCGAATGAGGGCGGGAATTTTGAGGATAGACACCCGCGATCGCCGCAGAATTTCTCCAGCATCGAGGCGTTGCAATTCTTCTAACTCGGCGCGAGTTACGGGCTCGTAACCGAACTCTGCCGCGAGGCGATTGGCAATCTCGACTACCGTATCGAGAGTATCTGCCAACGTGCCGTCGAAATCGAACAGGACGGCTGGACTCGTCATTAAGCTCCTGCCTGTCGAATGAGGACGATACCCGCCGTCAGACACAAACAAAATGCCAGCAGCGGCAGCACGGGAGACACTTTCTTACCCAGAAACCAAGTGACCAGATAGCAGACAACGATGGATATGGAAATAACCGTCAAACCCGCGTACATAGGATCCACGATCGAATTCTCCTCTAGCTGCAATGCGCGCTCGCGCGAATCTCCTCTAGAGTATCGACTAGATCGACTAGCAGCATAAATCTCTATCGGAAATCAAGATTTAGCCATGCTGATTCTGCAACGAACCCACTCGAATTCCGTCGGGTTCGACTGTTTTTGCAGAATCCCGGAGCGTTTGTGGCATCCCAGATCGAAGGTCGTAGTGCCACGTAGTGTCCAGAGAGAAGGTCGTGTCCCAGAGAGAAGGTCGTGTCCCAGAAAGAAGAAGGTGCGTGTGACTGTGCGGGGTCGTCACGTCGCAACCATCGTACTCCTTACGCAGCAGAGGTTTGCGGGCGATCGCATCCCCAGCGACAATCAAGATTCGTCCGTACAGTCCGTACCACCTGCCCGACGCTCGCCGCCGACAGGGTAAATCCCAGGTAGCCCCATCGATTGGTGGGGGATTCGCGGTAAGATTAGTGAAAGTTCACGTAGCTTAATCTACGAGCGGCAGTCTGCGGATTGCGAACTGACTTTTGCACGTCGTTTACCCTCCCCTTTCCATGCTGTTACTAAAGATCTCCATTTACGCTGTCGTGATCTTCTTCGTCGGTTTGTTCGTGTTCGGGTTCCTCAGCAGCGACCCGGCACGCAACCCCAAGCGTCGCGACCTCGAATAATCGCTTCGGTCAGTCGCTCTCTCAGTGTGGGGCGAGTTCGAGCCCTCCCGTTTCTGACTGCACGTTGTCATGAGGCGGGAGGATTTGTTTGGGGATGTGGGGCGATCGCGCCTGTCCTGCGTTCTAAATTTCTAGTTTTTCAGATGTGATTCACGGGCGATCGCGATTTTCATGGGCAAGCAGCGCATTTTTTCCGGCATTCAACCCTCCGGCGACCTGCATTTGGGCAATTACCTCGGCGCGATTCGCAATTGGGTAGACCAGCAGGAGCAGTACGAAAACTACTTCTGCGTAGTGGATCAGCACGCTATCACCGTCCCTTACGATCCCAAAATGCTTGCCGAGCGCACCCGACAAGTGTTCGCGCTGTATCTCGCGTGCGGTCTGGATTTAGAGCATTCCACCATCTTCGTTCAGTCCCACGTTCCCGCCCACACCGAACTGGCCTGGCTGTTCGATACGTTCACGCCGATGAACTGGTGCGAACGCATGATTCAGTACAAAGAAAAGAAAGATAAAGTTGGTGAAGAAGCCAGCGTCGGACTGTTCAGCTATCCCGTCCTCCAAGCTGCCGACATTCTGCTCTATCAACCCCACTTCATCCCGGTGGGTGAAGACCAGCGCCAACACATCGAACTCGCTCGCGACATCGCCCGCCGCTTCAACGATCGCTTTGGCGACACCTTCATCGTGCCCGAAGCCCGCATCCGCACCGATGGCGCGCGGGTGATGAGCCTCACCGACGGCACGAACAAAATGTCGAAATCCGACCCGTCCGAACTGAGCCGCATCTACCTGCTCGACAGCCCGGACGAAATTAAAAAGAAGATCAAAAAAGCCAAAACCGACCCCATATGCGGCCTCACCTTCGACGATGCCGAACGCCCCGAAGCCACGAACCTACTCACTCTGTATTACCTACTCAGCGGCAAATCCAAAGAGTCAGTCGCTGAAGAATGCGCCGAAATGGGCTGGGGGCAGTTCAAGCCGTTGCTCACAGAAACAGTAGTAGAAGCGCTGGCTCCCATTCGCGATCGCTACGCCGATATCACCCGAGACCCCAGCCAGCTCAACCAACTCATCAAAGACAACGCTGCCAAAGCTAGCGAAGTTGCCAGCCAAACCCTTTCTCAAGTAAGAGAAAAGATGGGATTTCTGACGGTGTGAGCACTTCACCATCGATCGTGACATACACGTGTCGAGCAATGACAGATCGCCCGATCGCCTAGAGAAGGATGCTGGCGATCGCCGCCGTCATGAAACAGGCCAACGTTCCGGCAAACATTGCTCGCACGCCCAATGTTGCCAAATCAGACTGGCGCTCTGGCACGATACTGCCGATACCGCCAATTTGAATGCCAATCGAGCCGATGTTGGAAAATCCGCACAGGGCGTAAGTGGCAACGACGATCGCGCGATCGGAGATCGCAGCCCCCTCGCCAGCGGGATTCTCGATGAGCGCTTGTAAATCGAGATAGGCAATAAACTCATTCGCGATCGTCTTTTTGCCCAACAACACGCCAACTTCCGCACAGTCCGCCCACGGAATGCCCATCAGCCAAGCCACTGGAGCCAATACAACCGCAAAGATGAGTTCTAGGGATAGTTCGGGTAGACCGACTAGTCCACCGAGCCATGCCAAGACGGCATTGACTAACGCAATGAGTCCTAAAAAGGCAATAATCATCGCCCCCACATTTAACGCCAGCCGCAATCCGTCGATCGCGCCCCGAGCGGCTGCATCAATACCATTGACCGATTCGCGTTTCACGGCAATCTTCACCAACCCAGCCGTAGGGGACGGACTGGTTTCGGGATACATCATTTTTGAGATAGCCAACGCAGCGGGAGCTGACATCACGGAAGCCGCAATCAAATGTTCGGCGGGGATGCCGAAGGAAACGTAGGCGGCCAGCACGCCCCCAGCGACGGTGGCAAAGCCGCTGGTCATAATGGCGTGGATTTCTGACATCGTTGCTGATGATAAATAGGGGGCAATGATGAGTGGAGCTTCGCTTTGACCGACGAATATATTGGCAGCAGCAGTCATCGTCTCCGAGCCAGACGTGCGCATCGTCCTCAGCATGATAATAGCGATCCACTGGATCAGTTTTTGG
>JBCBTL010000050.1:0-9787 GCA_039818705.1 Cyanobacteria bacterium J06639_1 | reverse complement strand
CTTGACGCAGTTTCGGTAGCGCGGCCTGCACGACGCGGTAGGGGCCAAAGAACTTAGAGGCGAACATGGTTTCGATCTCATCGATCTCCACGTCAGCAAATGCTCCCTGCACGGCGGTTGCCGCTGTTATTGCGAGATGATCGACACTGGCAGCCTCGTAGCGGTCGAAGAATTCGCGGACAGTATTGCGATCGCCCATATCAACACTGGCGGTTTCAACCTTGCCGGAGAGTTCGGCCTTGGCGCGCTCCAATTTGGCTGGATTGCGACCGACAATCCAAACTCGCGCGCCCTGTTCGAGCGCAGCTTTCGCGATGGCATAGCCGATACCTGAGCTGCCACCCACAACGATCGCGGTTCGATCGCGAAGAGAATCATTGGTCATAACGCCATGCTTTGAGAAAGGGACAGACCGATTTGCGACAGCGGCCTATCTGTCATACCTTCACGGTAAAAGTCGGATACCCATCCATCAAATTGATTGTTTTGATGTTATTCATTGATGAAATCGATAAACTTGGCCGACATCGATCTGAATTTGCTCGTGGCGTTTCTCGCTATCTACGAGGAACGTAGCGTCACTGGAGCTGCGAAACGGGTGTTCTTGGGACAGCCCGCTATGAGTGCCGCTTTAGGACGGCTGCGATCGCTGTTCGACGACGACCTATTCGTGCGCATTGGGCGTACCATGCAGCCCACGCGCAAAGCAGAAGCGATCGCGCCAGACATCCGCGACATTCTCGACCGAGTTGAGGGAGTTTTTAGGGCGAGTCAAACCTTCGACCCCGCGACAACGCAATGCGACATCGCGATCGCCGGGTCGGACTACAGCAGCGTGGTTATCGTGCCGAAGTTACTCGCCTATTGCGCTACAGCTGCCCCCGGCCTCAACGTTCGCCTCGTTAGCTATGAGAAAGACAACGTGGGGCCACTGTTGGATTCGGGAGCTGTTGAAGTGGCGTTTGGCGTATTTGCCGAGCCGCCCCGACAAACTGACATCGAACCCCTTTTTGAGGAACATCTCGTCGGCATCGTTCGGAAAGGCCATCCGGCACTGACCGACAACACGATGAGCGTGGAGACGTTCGCCACCTTATCGCACGCCCTTCACACCACGCGCCGCGATGCGGTGGGGTATGGCGACACCGTTTTGGAGCGCTACGGATTGACGCGCCGCGTCGCTGTCACGACTCCCTACATGCTAGTGACGCCAGCGATTGTGGCTGCTACCGATCTGGTAGCGATGGTGCCGTCTCGGGTTGCAGAAAAATGCCTCGACCGAGGCGCGATCGAGGTTTTTGAGTTGCCGTTTGCCAGCGAGCTGTGGTCGATATCGATGGTCTGGAGTCGCCTAGCGTCTGCCGATCCATTGAATCGATGGCTGCGAGACGCACTCCGCACGATTTGCCAAGAGCTTTAGGGCAACTCAGGCGATCGCGCTCGTCCTGGCAGCATTGAGAATCCAAGGGGCGATCGCGCTCAGTTTTCTGTGTCGTCGCCGTCGGCATCGCTCAAACTAGCGGGAGCTTGTCCGGCGAGTGCCTGTTCGAGTGCTAGACGCTGTTCTAAAGTTCTAAGAAAGTAGCCGCCCATCATGGCTCCTGACAACATGCGAGCCAAATTTTCTCGATTCGTGACGATCTGAACGCCGAACTGATCGGGAGGAAGATTGCCGACTAAACCGCGAATGTTGTGGCTGAGGATTTCCATCACCTCGGGCGAGGAGGCTTTTGCTATGTCTTGAAACGTTTCGGGGGACTGCGCCTGCATGTATTGCCACAGTGCGTTGTCAGGACTCGGAGATGCTTGCGCGCCTTCAAATCCAGGAAAAGCGTTAATCGGGTTCGTGTTGGAATCGGTCATGATGATGCTCCCAAAGTGACAGCAGGGTGCAAACGCTGCGAGCGAGAAACGAGTAAGTCTCCACTTCTCGGTGCAGATTTCAGTTGTTCTTCACGCTAACTGCCTTCTATTGAAAGTATGGCACTATCGTTTTTCGCACTACAAGTGCGGCTGAGTACGGGTTTCCCAACATGAAACTGAGATTTTGATAAGAATTGAGCGCGAACTTTATTTCGCAATTGTCTACGTTTTTCAGCATATAATAATGCGCTCCTACTAAATTCCATCCCGCTTATTTCCATCATCTGGAGCGTAATACGTTCGATATTCATTCAGAACGGCGGCCAATGCTTCAGCAGACATTCCATACGTATCTGGAAGCGCAGCCTCATACCCTGAGAGACCTGCGGCAATTTGAGTGGCAACATTTTGCGTAGAATGAGTGCCAGAAAAGTTAAACCCTACAGCAGAATTGAGCGCGATCGCCGCGACCCCAAATCCCTCGATATCTTGCCACGTATAGCGATGCACTCTGTATAGCGAGCATACAGTCAACCCCTCCGGACTCAACTCCAGGTAGGCACAGTTTGGGAGGAGTATTGCTGCGAACATCAAACTCCCCAGCCCGAAAACGATCGCGACATACCACCCGCGCCAGTCACCATCCAGAATCATGAAGACACCGAGCGCAACGAAAACCAAACAAAACACCAGATATCCCAGCGTGCTGCGAGGATTTGGACGCAGTCGCCGCCGAGGGAAATGAGAGGACGGAAGCTGAGGGAACGACATCGGCGATCTCAACCTTCATCGATAGTGCTTTCCATAAAAATCAGAGTACTAATGCTCCAGTTATGCAAGCGCAACCAGAAACAACTCGACCACGCTGGATGGACATTTTCCGCACAATAGAAAGATTGCTGGAATGCTCAGGCTCCTTCTCCCAGCATTGCAGGAAGATCGATTTCCTTGATACACGTAGAGCGCGACAGAGAAAGCACGCAGTCGATAACACTCATCAGGTCTGATAGTGGAATCGCCCGATCGCCAGTAGGGTCTCCGTCTTCAGCAAGATCTGCCAAAACTTCGGGGGTTCCGATATTGCCTGGGTTAATTACGGTCGCACAGATGCGTTGCGATCGCAGTTCTTCCCGCAAGGAATGCACCACACCTCTCAGCCCAAATTTTGAAGCGCTATTGGCCACTTCTCTTGCCGGAAAGTTCTCCCTTCCTGAAAGCGCCCCCATAAACAGAATTTTTGGATTATCCGAGCGCCGTAGAGCGGGAAGGAGTGCTTTAACTAATCGAATCGGAGCGACTAAATTGACGGCAATGACGCGGGCAATGTCTTCATCAGAACAGTCTTCAAAGCGATACTGACTGGTAAAAGCGTGGGTTTCCCAAGTTCCACCCACGTACAGCAAGGCATCCAGGCGATCGCCACCCACCGCTTTCGCCACCGTTTCTACACCCGCCAGGTCGGAGAAATCCGCACGCACCCATTCCCCCACCGGAGCCTCCGTGCACGATACGGCAATGAGGCGATCGCATTGGGATATGAAGTGGCCTGCAACGGCCAATCCAATTCCGCGACTGGCTCCGGCAACGAGAATGGTTTTGAAGGACATCAAAATGCTCCAATTTAGTTCAGACGGAGGCCGAATTTAGTAATGCCTGGAAACTCGATGCCAAACAGCTCTGAAAAGTAATCTGCGTAAAAGGTTTGATAGGGCTTAAATCCCATCGATTCGTAGGCACGTCGAGCTACGTCATTCCCGTTGATGACCATAATGCCGGCGTGGGAATGCTGTCGTGATCGCCCTTCTTCCAACACTGCCGTAAGCAATGCTTTCCCAAACCCCTGCCCCCGCGCTCCAGGTAAAACAGCAACGTTTTCAATAATCCAAGGGGCTTGCGGGATGAGAAAAGGCGGGCGCAAATCGTTTCCCCAGAGTTCCAAATAGCGATCGCGAAAAAGAGCGGTCGTTTCGGGAGACCACTGCAAGATTTGAGCGATCGCGTCCAGGCGAGAGAGGTCGAGCGGGCAGAAATCATTGTCCTTCGGGACGTACCCTGCGGCAGCGGCAACGGGCTTTCCGTCGGCTTCCAAAACAATGAAATCGGTCGCGTTGCCCCAGTTCGAGGCATCGGCCTTCAGTTCGGCCTCAATAAATTGCAAAGCACTCGTTCCCGTACCGTCCAAAATGTCATCCCAAAAGCAATGATTCAGCGGCGGGAGAGAGGCTTCGTACTCGATCTGAGCTAGGAACGGAATGTCGGCAGGTGTTGCTTTACGAATGCTCGACGCGGCTGACATCGGATCTCCTTTGAGGCCGAACCTCAATTACGAATACAGTCTGTATGTATCCTATGCAGGCCACTGAGCCCTGTCAAGATACATACTGTCTGAATGTTTTGTGAGGATGTTCGATGGCCGCTAAGCTCACGAAAGCCGAGCAGACTCGCCGCACTCGCCGCGCTATCCTCGATCGCGCTCGTCATCTGTTCGCGACGAAAGGCTATGCCGCGACGGGAACGGACGAGATCGTCAGCGAATTGGGGATTACGCGAGGCGCCCTCTACCACCAGTTCCAAGACAAGGTGGGGGTGTTCAGAGCGGTGATCGAGGAAGCCTACAGCGAGATTACGGACTACATTCAGGCTGAAGTCCGACCGTTGGACGATACTTGGCAGCAGTTAATCGTCGGCTGTAAGGCATTTCTGGAAGTCGCTCAAACCGACGAGCTGCGGCGCTTGGTGTTCGTAGAGGCTCCTGCGGTGTTGGCGGCAGACGACCTGGTTGAAATCGATCGCTACGGATTCGATTTGCTCTACGATTCCATTCAGACTGCGGTAAGCAAAGGGCAGCTTAAGACGACTGACGCAGAGGGCTTCGCGCACTTAGTGAATGGCGCGCTGAACGAGCTAGCCGCTTGGGTGGCGCAGTCGGACGACCCCGAGCGGCTGAAAACTGCGCGAGAGCTGACTGAAGCACTGCTCGATCGCCACCGAACCTAACGACGAGGGTTCTGGGGTTGAGGGGCTGAGGGGCTAGCGATCGCCAAACACTTCAGACGTAAACGAACCGTGGAGTCCGTAGGGGATGTGGTGCTTGAGGTGCAGGGTTGCCACGGGGTCGCCAGCGATGTTTTGCGCGTCGAGGATGACGACATCGGAGCGGTTGTGGGCGGCATCGAAAATGACTGCAAGCACCCAGCCGTCATCTTCTGCTTGGTAGTCAGGACGGGGCACGAAGATGGGTTCGCTGATGAAGCCGCGCGGGGCGAAGCTGTGGGATGTAGTTTCGCCCGAAACGCGATCGAGTTTGGTGATGGCTTGCAATGGCGCATTGCAATCGCCCGACGCGATCGACCCCAAATAGGTGTAGCGATGCTCGCGTCCCACTTTGTCGGGATGGACAACGGGAAATTCGCAGGAGCGATCGAAGACGAGGTCTTTGCTGACGCGGTTTGTCTCTAAATCCAGCGTGAAGCGATAGACGTTAGCGGGGGGAACCTCAGCAAAATTCACGTCCCGGAAATCGCTGCCGTCTTCGAGGGAGGGGTAGTCTTCGTAGCAAATGGAATCGACGATCAGCGTTTTTTCGTCAGCTTCGTAGGCATTGACGTGGTGGAAGATGAAGCACGGATAGGTTTCGAGGCGGTGCAGATTGCCCTGGCGATCGAACAGCAGAATTTGCGTTTGCGCCTTGGGGTCGAGGACGACGCAGCTACCTGCCGATTTGAGACCGAACACGAAAGGCAGGGCGTTGAACGATACCGGGTTTTGGAAAAAGATGCGGTAGTTCGGCGTGATGACGAAATCGTGTAGGAAGCAGAACCCCGGCACCTGATGGGACGTTTGCTCGACCAGCTCGCCGCGAGCGTCCACCCGATAGAGATAGATGGTGGAAGACAGGCCGGGTTTTACGCCGAACGCGATTAAATCTCCGGTGGCAGGATCGCGGCGCGGGTGCGCGGTGAAAGACTGACCGGACGCGATCGCTCCCGCAAACGTTTCTTCGCCGAGGGTGGTCAAATCTTCAGGGGATAGGCGATAGGGCGTACTCGCTTCCCACAGTGCCAGCAGCTTGTCGCCTTGATACACGACGTTAGTGTTTGCCAGATTCTTCGTGCGCAGGTCGAAGACATTCGTCAGCCAGCCGCCGGGCTTGGGAGTACCGAAAACGCCGCGATAGAGAATTTTTCCAGCCTCTTGCTCGGCCTCGTACTCGGGGGTGCGGACGTAGCGGTTTTGGAAATGAACGCGATCGCCCGTAAATGTCACTTGCGAAATCATGCCGTCGCCGTCGAACGGATGACTGTAGGGCTGTCCGTTCACGTCGAGCTGTCCCGGCCCGTTGCGGAAAAGCGTCCCCACCAAATCGGGGGGAAGCTGGCCGTCGATATCGTCAATCCAGTAAGAATGCTCGGTCTTGAGCGATTCGTAGCCCATGCGCCAGTCGGCTTGGGAGTAAGACGTCTGGCTCGGAACGGCAACAGTCATAAGGGCACTCGCAATGGCAGCGTGGCGAAGCGGCTTTTACATTTCGCAACACTTCTCCTCACTCTGTGTAACGTATTCTGAATGCTCTCGCAAGCACCAAGCGAACGAGACAACCGCCGCGATCGCCATCCAGCCTCACCCAAACGCGATCGCACTCGTGCCAGAGGAGAAACCGCGATGACTTATGATTGAGTAATCATCTGCTTAACGGAACTTTACAATGGCAACCATTGAATTCAACCCCGGTACGACCGAAGTGCCCACCAACGTTCGTCTCAAGCGTTCTAAGGCAGGCGATCGCGGTGCGGCGGTGTTCGAGTTCGAGGAGCCAGTCGCTCAAGAGTTTTTGGGCATGACGATGACGGATGAAGAGGGCGAGATGACGACTCGCGAAGTGCGGGTTAAGTTTGCCGACGGCAAATTCAAGTTGATTGAAGCCATCTACGAAATGAACTCACCGGAAGAGTGGGATCGATTCATGCGCTTCATGGAGCGCTTTTCAGAAGCGAACAATTTGGCGAAGAAGTAAGGCGATCTCCTCACACCCCCATCACCCTCACACCTCCATCACCCTCAATCTGACGAGAGACTGCCCGTGGAATTAGGTCAATTCTTGCAAATCGTGGGGGCTGTGGGGACGGGCGGGCAAGCCAAAATGCTCATTCAAAGCGGCGCGGTGACGCTCAACGGCGAAGTAGAAACGCGCCGCCGCAAGAAGCTCGGGGAAGGCGATCGCGTTTCGTTTGAGGGTCGCAGTTGGATCGTACAGCTCGACCCTAGTTCGCCCCCGACCAGCGAAATGGGTTGAAGTCCGTATCGGTATCGTAGTGATCTACCTGTTCTTCTTGTTTCAGCCAGCCTGAAATCCAGTAGGTGATGGGGGTGAACAAGATTTCAACGCCGCATTTGAAGATGTAGTTAGAAATCACGATCGCGACGATGACTTCGTTGGGGAACAGGCCGAGAAAGGCGATCGCCACGAACAACACAGTATCGATAAACTGCCCGATCAGCGTCGAGCCAATGGTGCGCATCCACAGGTGCTTGCCGCGCGTCAGCACTTTCAATCGAGCCAGCGTAAACGAGTTAGAAAATTCTCCCGCGAAGAACGCAATTAAGCTCGCGACGACAATACGTGGGGTGAGTCCTAAAATCGCATCGTAGGCGGCTTGGTTCGGCCAGTCTGCGGTGGGAGGGAGTGCGCCCACTGCGATGAACGTGAGCGACATCAGTAAGGCGGAAATGAAGCCCAGCCAAATGACTTTTCGAGAGCGATCGTAGCCGTATACCTCGGTCAAAATATCCCCAAAAATGTAGCTGAGGGGAAACAGAATCGTCCCGCCGTCGAACGTAAACGCTCCCAAGTCGAGTAGTTTTGTTGAAGTCACGTTCGAGATCAGCAATACCGCCACGAATAACGCCGTGATGGTATCGAGATGTTTGAAAGCACGTTGCATGAAAAATCTCGAAAAAGTCTGAGTGTGGAAAGGCCTTTCTTACTTCGATGTCGCTGCCTGCGCGCGATTGATAATTGCTTTCGCATCTTCCAGCGCTAAGTACGTCTCGGCATTGCGATAGGGAATATTCAGCTCGTCGCACAGCGCAATCACCTTCGCGACATCGAGGTTGTAATCCTCAGCGAGGTCGGCAATCGACATATCAGCAAATCCCACGGCTCATCTCCGATCGCGATTCGCTGCCAGTATAGGTCACGCCACCGCCGCAGAGGGAGACAGCGCCTCGTAGAGCGCCTCAGCCACTCGCTTTTGCTGGGCGTAGGTCAGCTCAGGAAACATGGGCAGCGACAGCACTTCCCGCGCGCACTGCTCGGATACGGGAAAATCTCCGGGTTTGTGCCCCAAGTCCGCATACGCCTCTTGCAGGTGGATGGGGACGGGGTAGTAAATCATGCTGATGACCCCCGCATCGAACAGGGCTTGCTTAACGCGATCGCGCCGCTCCCCCGAACTCCCGTCCGACTGAATCCGAATCGTGAACTGATTCCACACGGACTGCCCGCCCTTCACGCCCTGCGGCAACGCGATACCAGGACAATCAGCTAACAAAGCCTGATACGTCGCAGCCAAACTACGCCGCCGCCAATTCCACTCCCGCAAATACGGAAGTTTTACGTTCAAGATCGCAGCTTGTAACGCATCGAGGCGGCTGTTTACTCCCAATGCTTCGTGGTAGTAGCGCTCCTTGCTGCCGTGTTCTTTCAGCACCCGCACCTTGGCCGCGATCGCCGGATCGGACGTAGATACCGCCCCACCATCCCCCATTCCGCCCAGATTTTTGGTGGGGAAAAAGCTGAAACAGCCGACATGCCCGATCGCGCCCACCTGACGACCGTCCCAGCAAGCTCCCGTCGCCTGAGCGCAGTCTTCTACCACCGCCAACTGATAGCGCTCGGCAATCTCCATCACGGCAGTCATGTTGGCGGGTTGACCGAATAAATGAACGGGCATGATCGCCTTCGTGCGAGGGGTGATGGCGGCTTCGAGGCGATCGCAATCCAAATTAAACGTCTCAGCCTCAATGTCCGCGAAAACCGGACGCGCCCCCGTCATACTGACAGACTCTGCACTGGCAAAAAACGTAAACGGCGGTACGAGAACCTCGTCACCGGGGCCAATATCGAGTGCGCGCATCGCCAAATACAGCGCGTCTGTGCCGGAGTTGCAAGCAACCACTTCCGTACAGCCCAAAAACTGAGCCAAGCTGCTTTCTAATGTCGTAACGGCTTGGCCGCCAATGTAGCGTCCGGACGAAATGACCGCCTCAACCGCCGGGAGCAGTTCGTCAGCTATCGCCCGATACTGTTGCGTAAGCTCGACGGGAGGAATCTTATCCATAACCGTTTCCGTCCCCTCCACCAGCGAGTTCTAGCTGTCCTGGTTGCCCCTCAGCTTATCAAAAAAGGGAACTGGAGGCGGGATACGTGACTGGTAACGATTAAGTCTCGCAGGTCATTAGTGGACTTGCTGTAAGATAGCCGTCGCCGTAGGAAGTCTTTGGAGGAGAATGCTTACGAATTTGAGGATGGCGATCGCCTGGTGGAAAAACAGCAGATAAAACTATCAGCCCTGCTGAGGTACCAGTTCGCGAAATGCAAGTGTTTCGCGAAGCCATGCGAAGTTTTTGTCTTGTCTTGCTTCCTCAGATAGTGATACTGGTTCGAGAGCAACTGCCCAACTGAGCGCATCGATGGAAAGATCGAGGTCGCCTTGCTCTGCATAGCAACAAGCCAGGCTATACCATGCAGTCGCATGGCAGGGGTCTATTTCAAGTACAGAAGTATAGTCAGCAATTGCCTTTGCATACTGCCCTGCAATACTGTACGCAAGACCGCGTTGATGAAGAGTGTTTGAATTAGAGTCGCTCTGAACTTCTGTCTCCGCCAGATATATCGCTTCCGAGATTAAAGGTTTAGCCTCAT
>JBCBTL010000049.1:0-9827 GCA_039818705.1 Cyanobacteria bacterium J06639_1 | reverse complement strand
TTATACTGCCTATTTGCAGAGCATTAGGCGAGCGATCTTCAATGCTGAAGCAGGGGGTAGAAGATTCCTTTGCTCGAAACTCCAGCACACAACGCGCACGTTCGTTTGGCTGCAGCGCGTGCCTTGATTTCAAAACCGCACGTCTACACTTCTGAAGTTTCTCGAAGTACGGGCTGAGAAACCGGTTGAGGTGAACCGGAAGGTGGCGACTGGCCGTGCAACAGCGTGTAGAAGCAAGGAATGACGAACAGCGTCAGAATCGTCGCAATACCCAATCCTGAAAAGACGACTACGCCTAGCGGTTGCAAAAACTCCGACCCTTCGCCGATGCCTAGCGCCAGGGGAAACATGCCGAGGACAGTCGTGATGGCGGTCATGAGGATGGGGCGGAGGCGTTCGGGGGCGGCTTGTAGGATGGCCGAGCGGCGATCGCCTGTTTCTGCATAAATCTGATTGGCTCGCTCCACCATCACGATCGCGTTGTTGACCACGATGCCGACGAGCAACACGGCTCCCACTACCACCGTCGCGCCGATCGCCGTTTGGGTGACGTACAGCCCGACGATGCCTCCCGCTAGCGCCAGCGGCACGGCCAGCATAATCACCAATGGATCGATGAGGGAGTTGTACTGCACCGCCATCACCACGAACACTAAAAAGGTGGCTAACCCGCCGAGCTGAACCAGTGCGGCCTGAATTTGGCGGCTGCTCTCGGCGCTGGAGCTGCCCAACACGGATACCCCTTCAGGCAAATCGAGATCCGCTACAATCGTTTCTTTCTCCGCGATCGCCGCCCCCAAGCTGACTCCCTCAGACTGGTTCCCGGCAATGATGAAGACCTGTCGCTGGTTGATGCGCTGAATTTCTCCTGGCGCGGCTCCGTTTTCGATGCGGGCGACATCGCTCAGGCGCACTTGGCGATCGCTTCGGGCAAATAGAGGCATTTGCAGCAGATCTTGAGGGGTGCGGATGGATTGGCTGTCGAGCTGCACGCGCACGTCCACCAGGCGATCGCCCCTTTGTAATTGGGTGGGGACGGAGCCTTGGATGGCGGTTTGGATGGTTTCGCCGATGTCGGCCACCGTGAGGCAGAGCTGATCGGCGCGCTCCCAGTCGGGCAAAATTTGCAGTTCGGGTTGGGGGCGATCGGCGTCGGGGCGGTAGCGGGCTAGGGTGGCGCGATCGTCGAGGGCGGCGAGGACTTGCCGTCCGGCGAGCTGCAAGGTTGGGGTGTCGCTGCCTTGCAAAATTAGGTCGATGTCGGCGCGGACGGGGGAGTTACTTAAAATCAGGCCGCGCACCGAGTCGGGGGAGAGGAAAAGTCGGGTGTTGACTAGGTTGAATTGCTGGAGTTCGCGAGATAGGCGATCGGTGAAGGCGGCCACGTTAGTGCCGGGGCGGAAGGTGATGAGGCTGGAGCCGCGCAGCGTGTTTTCGATGGTGGTAGAGGCGAAAATGCCGCCTCCCGAGGTGGTAAAGACGTATTCTGTTTCGGGTTCGTCGGTGAGTAAGCGATCGATCGCGGTCATGGCTTTGCGATTATTGGCCAGCGTCGTGCCGGGGGGGAACGACGCCCACAAATCCGCCTGTCCGGTGTTGATGCGGGGCAAAATTTCCTGCGGGATTTCGTCCAGCATCGCCACGCTGCTGCCTGTCATGACGATGACGATCGCCGCCACGACCCACAGGCGATAGCGCAGCACCCAGGCCAACAGTCGCTGGTAGCGTCGGGTCATCGCCGCTAAGCCGAAGCGAAACTGTCGCAGCACGAACCAGTTGCCCACTCCACTCGATCGCTTCACTGCCAACAGTCGGGAAGTCAGCATCGGTACGACGGTGAGGGCGACGATCAGAGAAGCTGCGACCGAAAAGCTAATTGTCAGAATCAGTTCGTTGAACAGCAGCGCGAAAAAGCCACCCACCAGCACGAACGGCACGACGGCCACTAAGTTCGTCGTCGTCGAGGCCACCAGTGCCGATTCCAGCTCGCGACTGCTACGCTCGGCGATCGCCAACGGGTCGCGGGCGATCGCTCCATTGCTAGCCTTGCCATTCCCGTTCGAGCCGTTCCCTAAATGCACCTCGTCATCGTCTAGATCGCTGTCTTCTAGCTCGACTGCGGGAGTTGGAACCGTGAGGCGATCGCGCTCGAAAGCCTGAGAAATTGCCTCCAGCATGACGATAGAGTTGTCCACCACGATGCCCACGCCTAGCGCCAATCCGCCCAGGCTGAACACGTTCACCGACAGGCCGAACAGCCCCATCAGCACGATCGCAGTCAGGGTTGCTAGCGGGATGGCAATGACGATAATCAGGGTTTGCCGCAGACTGCCCAAGAATAAAAAGACGGCGATCGCCGCCAGCCCCGACCCCGTGAGTCCAGAAATCGCGACGTTGCGGATGGAGTTGCGAATGAAGCGGGACTCGTCCAGCGTGGCAGTTAGGGTCACGTCGTCCGGGAAAATCCCCGACGCGCGCATCTCGTCGATCTTGCGTTTTACGGCTTCCACCACGGCCACCGTGTTCGCGTCCGGCTGTTTTTGCACGCTGAGTTTAACTGCGGGTTCGCCGTTCAAAGTCACGAAAATGCGCTGGTTTTCGCTGCCGTCGGTCACTGTGGCGAAGTCTTGCAGCTCGACCCGCGTGGGAGCCGCGATCGCCCCTCCGCCGTTCACCTCGAACGACAGCGCCTCAATCTCTTCGGCACGCTGAATCTTCCCGACCGTCCGGGTTAGCGGTTCCCCTTGCCCCCCTTCCAACCGTCCGCCCGAAATGTCTTGATTGCGAGCTTCCAGCGCGTTCAGCACCTCCGTCACGCCCACGCCGCTCGCCTGCATCCGCTGCAAATCGAGATCGACCTGCACTTCCTCGCGCACGCCCCCGGACACGTCCGCACTTGCCACGCCGGGAACCACCGTCAGCTCCCGCACCAGCTCGTCTTCAGCAAACGTGCGCAGATCTACCCCCGCCAGCGATGGCGACGTGAGCGCGAATTCATAGACCGGAAGCTGAGACGGGTCGAATTTGAACAGTCGGGGCGCGTCGATCGTATCCGGCAAGCGCGATCGCGCCCGGTTCAAAGATGCCGTAGCGTCGTTGAGCGCGCGATCGATATCTCCCCCCGCCTGGAAATAGAGATCGACGCTGATGCGCCCCTCGCGAGTCTGCGAAAAAATCTGCTCCACCCCCTCCGTCGCGGTGAGGGCTTGCTCTAACGGTCGCGTAATTTCATCGATCGCCACCTCCGGCGAAATTCCAGGCGTATCCACCCGCACGCCGATGCGCGGATAGGTAATCGAAGGCAACAAATCCACCGGCAAGCGCGCCAGAAAAAAGACTCCCAACACGATCGCCGTCAGGGTCAACATCAGCGTGCCGACGTGCTGGCGAATCGCGATCGCGCTGACGCTCAATCCAGATGACGAAGAAGCCCGAGCCATATCAGTCCCTCAATGCGAGCTATCGCTCTCGTACTTCCGACAAAATGCTGAGCCGTACCGTTTGACCGTCTTCGAGCGGTTGACTGCTGCGCACCACGATCGCCTCATCAACCCGCAGCCCCGAGCGTATTTGCACCAATCCTTTCCGGCGATCGCCCACCACCACCTCGCGCGCTCTCGCCGTCGCCGCCTCTCCCGTCCCTTCAATCGCAAATACCGCCGACTCGTATCCCTCGCCCCCTACCTGAAGCGCCCCTTCCGGGATGGCAATCTGCGGCGCACCCCCAGACTCGAACTGCACTCGCGCCAGAAGTCCACTGACCAAAAGGCGATCGCTATTGGGCACGCGCACTTCTACCGGAACCAAGCGAGCCGTCGCGTCCGCCGCCGGAGCGATCCGATCGACAATGCCGCGATACTCGCGATCGGGAAACGCATCGACCGTCACGCCCGCTGACTGCCCCACCCGAATCCGCCCCAAATCCAACTCCGACACCTGCACGGCCACTTTGACCTCGGCAAAATCCCCGATCGTCGCGATCGCCTCTCCCGGGCGTGCCAAATCCCCCGGCTGCATCAGCCGCTCCATCACCGTCCCGGAAATCGGCGATTCCAACACCGCAAATACCTGTTGCTGCTGCGTCTGGGCGATCGCCGCCGCCTGAGCCTCCACCCGCTGCCGCGCCGCCTCTACTGCCCGCTGCAACGTCTGCACCCGTCGTTCCGCTGCGTCTACGGTTCTCGCTGCTGTTAACTGCGCCGTCCGCGCCCGCTCCGCCTCCTGCTCGGACACGGCTCCTTCTTCAGCCAAAGCCGCCAGCCGCTCGGCATCGTCCGCGAACTGCTGGAGGTCGAGGCGATCGCGCTCTTCTTCCGCCTCCACTTCGCTCACCTCCGCTTCCGCCTCCGCCACTTCCGACTCGCGTACCGCCAACTCCGCCCGAGCTTGACGCAATTCAGCAGCCAATAGGCGATCGTCAATCTGCCCTAACACCTGACTCCGATTCACCGCATCGCCAGCATCAATCTCCAAACTCAGCAGTCGCCCTTCGGTTTGAGCGCGCAACGACACCAACCGTGCGGGCTGGGTCGTGCCCGAATACGATCGCAAATCGTCGAGGGTTTGTCTGCGGGCGATCGCAGTTTCCACTGCCACGGCGCGATCGCCTTCAGGACGAGCTGGCCGCTGGGCTTGAGCAGCTTCCTCAGCCAGAAACCTACAGCCTGATAAACCGAATGATGTTGCGATGGCCAGCGACAGGGCGATCGCGCGCGGAAACGCGTGGGGCGCTTGCCGCGCGTCCGAGTGTGAAGCTGAAACCATCGACAGTGACTCAAAACAGCTCGGAGCAAATGCGCCAACGTCTGACACGGCAAGCGCACGATCTACCTGTAGCAGTCTTTAGGCCATCTGGGACTGTGGAGGGACACACTTCGGTCGAGAGCGATCGAAAGAGCCCTCCGTAAAAGCAGCATTCACCTCGTGCTCTGCGAGCGCGTTTCACGCACACAACCCGAAAATTAGCAAACATAATTCAGCAGACATAAAGTCGAACAGCCACCTTGATGGTTTTACGAAAATAGACACGAGAAGCCTTCGCAGACGGAGTCTCCACCGCTCGTTCTAGATCGCAGCCAGAACTTGCTATGCTGAAGCCGTCTCAACGCGGAGAGGGAAATATGAAAGCCAGCTCGCTATTGAAACTTTTCACCGTGTCAATTTCTGCGGCATTTGGCATTGGATTTCTTGCCGTTCGATATCCTGAAAATATGCCTGACAATGTCGAACCCAAACCCGCATTTGCCCGCGCAAGTGATAGCAGCATTCGCGAGATTAGAAGTCGTTTGTTCTCGGGGCCAATTTCAGATATCGCGGCGATCGACGGCCTCACGATCGCGGACATGCCAGAAGAGTCTCAGATCGGCATTCACGCTCGATTCAATCACGATCCAGAGGCAGTAAGAATGCTGCTATCAGCAGCAGGATACAAATGGCTGCGAAGCGATCGAGGCGATTGGGCGACGGAGGGGCTCGTGTCTGCCCGAAATTTAGATATGAATATTAATCTTCTGGTTTACGCCCCAGGCAAGATGATTCTCGATAAGAATTTATCGATGAGAGATATTGCTGAGTTTTGGCACTATGAAATGGTTGTTGCCGATATCAATACCTACGGAGATGCCATCAAATCAGTTCAAGTTCACAACGAACCCGCTCATTTCCCTAAGGTGGAAGCCAAAGGAGCCAATGGTAGGAAACGAAAGATTAGTGCGTGGCTCCACGCTTTTGGTGGAAAGCCATGGGAAGGGCAATGGGTGGATAAATTTGCTGAGTTTTCTGCCTATGCATCTGAGCTAACAAAGGCTGATTACCCAAATATTGACGTGGTGATTGGGGCACTCAACATCAATGCAACTGCCACCATGATAGAAGAGTACGACCAAACCTTTGATGTCGTATATTTTCATCCATATCCAGCCAGAAGAAAACCAGAATTCTTTCCAGGCTTACCTAATGAGAACTATCGCAATTTTAATACTGAAGATATTGAGTTCGAGCGAACGATTGACCTGTTTGACGAGCAGGTGGTTTTTCCCAGAACGCAGGAGAAGGCTCGGTTTTGGGTTACTGAGGTGGGCTTCTCTACGTATCGAAAGGCGATCGGAGTACCTGATATTCCGCAGCCGCCAACATCAGAAGTCATGCAGGGAAAACTGCTGGCACGCGCGCTCAATACCTATTTTGCAGCCGGGGTCGAGCGCGTCTTTCTCTTTATTCTTAACGACACCCGCTCTCGGAATCCGGCAAGGCGATCGATAAACAATAAAGAGTCAAACTTCGGCCTCGTCCGGCGAGATTATTCGCTGAAACCGGCATATTTAATGATGGCACGCATCAATCTTTTGACGAGAGGCATTATGAAGCCCGATGTCGAACTCCAACGCTCGACAACCATCCGTTCTGCGACAACGGCGAACGGCGGTGCTTTGTTGGAGGGCGAACGGATTCGCCTAGTTGGCTTTCAAACCGGGATCGATCGCCAGATGGTCAGCGTGTGGTCGGATGCGACGACGGCGGAATCTGAGGATACCTTCGAGCCTCGCCAGGTTACGCTCTCGTTCGACCCGAGCCAATTGGGCAGCAATCCCATTTTGTTTGATGTCATGACCGGCCAGTCTCGGCGGTTGAATCCGAGCGTTACTGAGGCTGGCGCTCGGGTCGAGCTAGAAGTCCCCGACTATCCGCTATACATCGTGGAAAACTAGAAGCCTTGCTCCCCCTTCCTGTAACGTTTCATTCGATCTGAGCTGTTGCTGGATGTGAGGGAAGCGGCGCGCGTCTCGTTCCGCACGTATGGTGAGTAGATAGGGTGACGCGGAAAGCAGGCGATCGTGAAATTTTGGCGCGAGACGATAGCTGTAGCCCGTCGGTTGGCGATCGAGCTGGTGCGACGGCGGCGCAGCCTCATCTTTTGGGCGGTGTTTCCGGCGGCGGTGTTGGCTCTCAACGCGACGATTTTGGCCGATCGCGCTCAGCTCGATCGCGGCGATGCTTATGCATTGGCAGCGCCCCCAACGCTGGTGGGGGCGGCTCTCTTTTTTAGCTGTCTGGGGGGAAGTGTCGCGACGGTGGTGTCGGAGCGGGAGCAGCAAACTCTGAAGCGTCTGTTTATGTCTCCCCTGGGCGGTACGGCTTACTTCTGCGGCATTGTTGTGGCTCATGCTGGGATCGGATTCGGTCAGGCACTTCTCGTCTGTTTCGTGGCCGCACTCGCGGGGGCAACGCTGGCTGGCTCGTGGCTGCTGAGTGTTGGGGTGGTGGCGTTGAGTATTGCGGCTTACGTGGGTGTGGGGTTCGTGTTGGGGACGCAACTGGCGCGGCGAACGGAAGATGTGAACGCTCTAGTGGCCACGTTTGGGGTGCCTCTGCTCATCTTGGGTGGTGCGTTTTTGCCTGCTTCTCTGTTTCCCGACTCTCTGCTCGACCTCGCCCGGTTCAATCCCATTTTTCACATGACGGAGGCGCTCAGCGGCGCTGCGGGCGGCGCAGACTGGTCGGAGGTGAAGCCGCACGTGGTGTTTCTGAGTCTGTTCGCGATCGCCATGACGATCGCCGGGTGGGTGTCGTATCGTCGGATGGTGGCGGTGGAGAGGAGGCTGTAGCCGTGCTGCGATTGGAAGGGGTCACGAAACACTACGGCGATCGCCGCGCGCTTTCAGACTTATCTCTGCACGTTCGTCCGGGAGAAATTTACGGGCTGTTAGGCCCCAATGGAGCGGGCAAAACCACCACGATCAACATCATGTGCAACCTGCTTCAGCCCGACAGCGGCACGATCGCGATCGCCGAGCGTCCGGTGTCGGAAGCCACGAAACCCCTTGTAGGCATCGCACCTCAAGAAAATTTGCTCTATGGCGGATTGACCTGCGCCGAGAATTTAGACTTTTTCGCTCGGATTTACGGGCTATCGAGAGAAAACCGACGCAGTCGCGTGCAAACATGCCTGGAAGCCGTGAAATTGAGCGATCGCGCCGACAGCGTCGCGGGCACGCTCAGCGGTGGCATGCAGCGGCGATTGAGTACGGCGATCGCGCTGATTCACAGTCCTAAACTGGTGGTGCTCGACGAACCGACAACGGGGCTCGATATCGAAGCACGCTACGACATTTGGAGCCTCATTCAGCAGCTCAAACGGGACGGCACGACCGTGCTGTTGACTACGCACTTGCTCGAAGAAGCCGAACGACTGTGCGATCGCATCGGCATTCTCAAACAGGGCTGCTTGTTGGCGGAGGGCAGTTTAGACGAGCTGCGATCGCGCATTCCCGCGTGCGAAATCGTGACGCTGCAAACGGAGGATACCGAGGCCGCGATCGCGATCGGCGCAGCACGGGGATTTGCCCATCGCTACTACGGCAGCGAATTGGCATTTTGGCTGCCACACCCCCTGGAATGGCAGGAAATTATGGAGTGCTTCGAGGGGATCGCGATTCACGCGATCGCTCGCAGTCCTGTCCGGCTCGAACACGTCTACTTAGAACACACGCGCGCCGTCTGAGAGCCTAGAGATAGGGCTCGCGTTGTGAATGCTACCCGAGCGCCGCGCGTCGAGGCAAGGGTTGATATAGTGTCGGTGACGAGCGGGCAATTGCTCGCAGCCGTGGCCTTCGAGCTGACAGCACAGGCGAGTCGTGCATTCAGCAGGTGCCGCGGACAGCAGGGGTGAGGGACAACCGTGGGCGATCGCGTGGGGAATCGGTGGCGAACGCAGGCTGTATTGTGGGGCGCGATCGCGATCCTCGGTGCCTGTGGTACCGAACGGCAGTCCCTCACCACGACGGTGGCTCCCCTTGCGGGCACCAACGCCAGTGCAGACGCGAATGCTGAGATTGCTCTGGCTGGTCTATCAGAAGCGCAAACATCACTCGTGTTGTCGGTGCGTCAACAGTTAGCGGCTACCGTCACCGTCAAACCGCCCAAAACGACTTCATTCGTAGCCTTAGCAGGCCCGCCCCCCGAGGCGGACACGTCTCCCGAACTTGACACACCTGCCCGCCCGCAGATTTTCCAAGGCGAAGCCAATGAAGCGACCGTGGACGACGCTGCATTGGTGCTGTCGCTGAACTATCTGAACGGATTTGCGGTCTCACAAGACGACTTAAAAGCCGCCGCTGGAGCATTGCTGGGCGATCCCGATCGCTTCGAGGGCATCACCCTAAGGCCGAGTTTGGGCACGGCGACCGCCAACTATGTCAGTACGCGTGGCAGTGCGGTCACGATTGAAGACGTGGCGGCGATTCTGGCCGCGCGGAATCTTGGCGATGTCGAGCTTGATGCTGCCCTGCTGGCCGAACGCGCCACGCGGGCGATCGCTCCCAGTGCTTTCATCCAAAGCTCGCAGATCTTGCGTCTGCCCGTGACCTCCACAGCTCCGACTCCTGCTGCGACTCCCACGCCCGCGCCTACACCAACTCCTACGCCAGACCCGACTCCTGTTCCTACCCCCACGCCCGCTCCCATCCCATCACCTAGCCCGACTCCCACGCTCGATCCCGGCACGATCGGCATTCCCGATCGCCGCGAAGGAAACCTCTCCGATGCTGACGAGCGACTGTTGTTGGGGGAATCTGTCGATTTCTTCTCCCTGACGTTGGGGGATGTCAGACCTGGCGATTCCGTCACGGCCACCCTCGACAGTTCCACTTTCGATCCCTATTTGCTGCTGATCGATGCCGCAGCCAATCTCATCATTCTCGAAGACGACGATGGCGGTGGCGGTCTCAACTCTCAATTGGCGTTTACGGTGGCTGCCGACACCGACTATCGCATCGGGGTTACCAGCTATGCGAGCAACGAACGGGGCAGTTACGTCCTCGAAACCACGG